>DAIQOB010000035.1:0-12485 GCA_036788075.1 Syntrophobacteraceae bacterium | reverse complement strand
CCTTTGAGCGGCTTGCTGGTCCCAGTCGTATTCCCCCACGGAAAAGGTCGGCTTACTGGCCCGATTGTACACTACAATCCACCGGGCATGGTAGCCATGCACCATGTCGTAGCGCCATCCGCGATAGCCCGCCGATTTCAACTGCAGCAGGTACCGTATAATGTCCCGACGCACCGTGAGGTTGGTGTGGTCGATGTCCCGGAAGGAACCGTACTGATAAGTCGTCCCCTGGTGCTGAGTGTATTCCGTGGGACGCTCCTCCTCGGCCCCGCGCTGCTCCAGCGGCGTCCCATAGAGCTCCGATTCCGGGTTCGTGAAGGCTTCGTCGTATCGGGTGATGGCCCAGGGACCCCAGTCGGGGTTCTTGAAATCCCCCCATTGCCGGACGCCGCTCCGGTGGTTGATGACGATATCCGCTACGGGCTCGATGCCGTTCTGGAGCAGGGCCACCAGCATGGATCGCTGCTGCTGATAGTTGCCGTAGCTGTTGTTCAGATTGAAATATTCCATGGGATTGTACCCGGCACTGAACTCCCCGGCATAGGAGGGCGGAGGCAGCCATATGAGATCGAAAAGCCCGTCCCGGAGGGTGGGGGCCTGCTCCCGGACAATATCGTACCATGGCTTTGCTCCGTAGTCGGGAAACCTGGCGGGATGGCCGTGGCGGTAGGATTCCCAGTAAAATCCCTGCAGCATGACACGGTCGTCGTCAAAGCCCGCCTGTCCGTAAGCTGTATTCGCATTGCCCAGGGACAGCATGACGGCAAGAGAGAGGATAAGAACGGTCCAGAGTGTGGATCTCCTCATGACGGTCTCCTCGTGGTAGAATTGGATGCATTTCTATTGTTACAGTAGGTTCATGTCACCATATGAAAGAAGAGGTGAGCTCGCGGAAAGCGTGTACTGCGTTCGCCGGCGCTTATGAGAGAATGTAAAGATTTTAAGATTGCAGCAGGAGGCATGCAATCATTTCTTCCGTTTTTTCCTGCGAGACGACGCGCTGTCATCCTGGATGAGGTGGATGGCGATTGCAGAGGGTATCCTTTTCGGGTTACAAGTTGCACGTTGCATCCTTGGTGTTACCGCATACTTCTACAGAGGGAGATCCACACATGAAGCGAGTGATCGTCACGGGCGGAGCGGGATTCATCGGCAGCGCCTTCGTATGGAAATTGAACCGGGAGGGAATCGACGACATTCTGGTGGTCGACGATCTGAAGTCGGGGGAAAAGTGGAAGAACCTGGTGGGATTACGCTACACGGATTTTCTACACAAGGAAGTATTCCACCGGCAGGTGGCGGAGGGCTCCCTGACATTCCACGCCGATGCCGTCGTCCACATGGGAGCGTGCTCCTCCACAACGGAGCGCGATGCCAATTATCTCATGGAAAACAACACGCACTTTACCCACACCCTTGCCGAGTGGGCGGTCCCGCGCGGGATTCGCTTCCTGTACGCCAGCAGCGCCGCTACCTACGGAGACGGAGACCAGGGGTTTTCCGACGAAATGGAATCCTTCCGCCTGCGTCCCCTCAATATGTACGGCTACTCCAAGCTCCTCTTCGACATCCAGGCGGAGCGCACCGGAATGCTGCAGCACATGGTGGGCCTGAAGTTCTTCAATGTTTTCGGCCCCAATGAATATCACAAAGGGGATATGGCGAGCGTGGTCTTCAAGGCGTTCCATCAGATTCAAGAAACGGGGCGGGTGCAGCTTTTTCGTTCTTACCGGGAAGAATACGACGACGGGGAGCAGGTGCGGGACTTCGTTTATATCAAGGACTGCGTGGATGTGATGTGGTGGCTCCTGAATCACGACGAGGTGAACGGGCTGTTCAACCTGGGCACAGGAAAGGCCCGGTCCTGGAACGATCTCATCAAAGCCATCTTCGCGGCTCTCGGACGTCCTCCCCAGATCGAATACATCCCCATGCCCGACGCGCTGCGCGACCGGTACCAGTATTTTACCCAGGCGAGCATGGCGCACCTCCAGAAAACCGGGTGTCTTCTGCACTTCCATTCCCTGGAAGATGCTGTCCGCGACTACGTGGTGAACCACCTGCAGGCGCCCTCGCCCTACCTTTCGTCCTGAGGATGCGTCCACTCAGGAAAGCGGAGCGTACACCCACACTCATGCCGGGCACGCCCCGGCATCCCACATCAAAAATCTGCGACGCCCTGCGAATATCCTGCCCCGGAACGAGGTGGCCTCTTCAAGTCCGGCGAGATCACGGACATCACCAGGTGCGCACAGGCCCGACATCCATGTGCACGAAGTTCCCGTAGCGGCTGACTCCTCCAACCCCGAAAGCCTTGGCAGTCTTTGCGAGCGTACGCAGGCTGACGCCTTCCAGGGCGACATCAGCGGCCATACCCCTGATGTGGTAACTGTTGCGGGCCACGTGCCCATCGCGCCGGGCCAGCCTCCGGTTGTAAGAGGGGGACCGGTAGCCGGAAAATAGGACAAAAGGACGATGGGCGACTCCCAGGGAATGACGTACGGCATCGAGGAGCAGAAACAGTTCAGGGTGGATGGAAATCGCCTGGCCGGTATACTGGCAGCGAAAAAAATAACTGAGCTGCCGGCAACCGGTGGCCGCTAACTGCCGATTCCCATCCAGGTACTGAGCCCGTATGGATTCGTTGCTGTTGGCATTGACCATGAAAAGTTCACCGGTGAGGAGGTCCTTGCCGCTCTTTCCACGGACACTCTGTTCCAGGAAGGTCCGAATAGGGTCTTGAGACGTTCCGTCAAAGCGATCCGGTCTCAAGCTTGCCTCGATATCCTCAGCTGTGAGGGTCATCACTGACGCCGTTCCTACCAAAAGGGCTCTCAACATTTCTCTTCGAGTCATTTGCTTTACTCCGGAGCCGCCTTTTGGGGTTCTCAAGGCGGCAAGTCATTGCCTGGAGGGCATCCGCAAAAAACTGCGAAACGGGCAAGAATCAATCTTTGCCCGGGCAAGCCCCGGCACAGGTCTCTCTATTCAAAAAAACCTCGGATGTGCTGTCAGTTTTTCTGGAGACGAACGGTCATACTGAGAGATGGAGGGAAGGTGGGGCACGGCCCGAAAAAGGAAAGGCCCGGCACCGGGAGAGAATACACTTGGACTGGAACGTTTGTGCAGCACCGGGAAGGAGATCCCAGGCAAAGGCAAACAAAAGGAAGGAAATCTGAACCGTTTGCAGGGTATGGAGAAAAATACACGCCAGGCAGGGCAATTCGCCGGGAGCCTGGCGAAACTTACCTCCTGGATCGCCGGCACCGGACGTGGAGCTTGAAGGCTGTGAAGCGGCGGGACCGTAGAGTTGGCAGTTATGGAGGAAGTGGATCCCCGTGATGAGCGCGAAGAGAAGCAGCGCCATAAACAGCCCGAAGCTCCAGAGAAACCCATGCTTCCGGCCGTCACTTCCACCAAGATCCTGTAAAAGAGCAGTTTCAGACATTGTACTCATACCCAGGTTATGAAAACATCCCTGAACTCCGGACAGCGCATGTAAACAGCACATGAAACCTGAAGCGTGCTGTTTCAGAAGAAACCTTTCCGGAGATCAAGGCATCCCTCACCTGGGCGCAGAGCTAACCACATCGGCAGCGACCCTGTCAAGTGCCTTTGCGCACAATGGAGGCCGCCAGTGCCTTCGAGAGATGACGATGTCGTTGCACCGACACCAATTAAGCCTTTTGAATTGCTTGCAATTCAAAGTAGAGGCAAAGAATCTCCATCCGCCCTCTTCCTGCCTGCCTCACGGACTCCCGAAACATCCCCTCAGAGGCTGTCTGAAAACTCCCTCTCCCTCAAGGGAGAGGGGTGGGGTGTGGGTGAAAAGTCAGCCTGTCATTTCTTCCTTGATTAAATGGAAAACATTAGCAAAAATGAAAATACAGAACCGTCCTCAACTGCATCGGAGATGCCCCCCTTTGACATCAATGTTGTTGACTTAGCGCCACCCCGGTGAAAACCGGGGTCCAGAAAGTCTTTATTTTCCTGGATTCCGGCTTTCGCCGGAATGACGAACGTTGGTTAAGTCAACAGCATTGCCCTTTGACATGCGCCAGGAAGGAGATCGAGATGCCCGACCCGGACAAGCCACTCCCCTTTTACCAGGTCCTGGAAGAGGAATTTACCCGCTTCCCTCACGACGAAGACTCCACGGCGTACCAGGAGTATACGAAGGCCAGGAAGGAGTTTGAAGAATCCTGCCGGGATGAGGGCAAAGAATATGAAGATGAAAAAAAAGCCCTTACTTCAAAACTATACCGGTGCATCCACGAACTGGAGCCCAAACGAACGGCTCTGTGCCTCTCGGGTGGAGGTATCCGCAGCGCCACTTTTGCCCTCGGCGTGATCCAGGGTCTGGCCCGCTGTGGTCTGCTGACGAAGTTCGACTACCTGTCCACGGTCTCGGGCGGTGGGTACATCGGGAGCTGGCTCACCGCCTGGTCCCATCATCATGCCGGTGGGCTGCCCGGCGTCGCCGATGAACTGAGGAAGGCGCCCACCTCCCAACCGTACCCCGAACCGGAGCCCCTGCGGCACCTGCGCAGCTACAGCAATTATCTGAGCCCAAAAGTGGGCATCCTTTCGGCAGACACGTGGACTCTCGTCGGCACCTATCTCCGCAACCTGTTTCTCAACTGGCTGGTGCTTATCCCGCTGCTGGCGGCACTGCTGATGGTGCCTCGCGCCTCTGTAGCCGTCATCGTTACACACCCTCCCGAGTGGTTGATGCAGGGTTGCCTGGCAGTCGGTTTTCTTCTGGGAGCATTCGGCATTTTCTACATGGGCCTCGCCCTCCCCAGCTCGAGCAGAGAGCTCGACGAACGAAGCCCCTTCTGGAAGACACGCCGGAAGCAGAAGCATTTCCTGTGCTGGTGCTGGCTGCCGCTCGTGGGATGCGCCGTTTGTCTGACAACATTCTGGGCCTGGTTCCGGCAGAGTGACGTCCCCATTGACCAACTGACAATATGGGGACAGGACCCCCTGCTGATCTTCGTCCTCTTCGGAGCGGCGCTCCATCTGCTGAGCTGCTGCGGGTACTCCTGGGTCCTGAGGAGCGTGAATTTCTGGGAAGTCGTCATCACCCTGTTGACGGGCATGATGGCCGGCTGGCTGGCATGGCTCGGGGCCTCCAGGCTTTTGCCCCATCCGCTCCCTGCGGTCGGACCCATTCCCCAGACCGAGCTGTACGCCTGCTTCGCCTTTCCCCTCTTCCTGATGGTGTTTCTCCTGGCTGCATCGGTGTTCGTCGGCTTGATCAGCCGCTGGACCTATGATGAAGACCGGGAATGGTGGGCACGGTCCGGGTCCTGGCTGCTGATCGCCGTCGCAGGCTGGAGTGTCTTCAGTTGCCTGACGATCTTCGGTCCTCTGGCCTTTTCCCAGATCCCATCGAAAATCCTCGCCCCCCTGGGCGGTGTCACGGGCTTCATCTCGCTCCTGGCCGGGTGGAGTGCCAGGACCGCTCCGAATCCGCAGCAGGCAAGCTCGGCTGGACCCCTGGGAGTCTTTGCCGATAAAGCACTGGTGCTGGCTGCGGCACTGTTTTTATCCCTTTTCGCCGCCGCCCTGTCCCTGGGAGCCGGCGCCTGCATCGACTGGCTCTGCACTGCAATGCACATCGAAAGAAACGTACCGGGCGCGGGGAGTCCCCCACCGTACGACCTGTACGGCCACATGGACACCATCCACTACACGCCGTGGTGGCTGGTCGTGGGATTGCTGGTGGCCGCTGCATTGTTGGGACTCTTGATGGCCTGCTTCATCAATTCCAACAAGTTTTCGCTCCACGCGATGTACCGAAACCGGTTGATCCGGGCCTATCTCGGGGCGTCTCGGAAAGAGAGCCTCCGCGATCCGAATCCATTCACGGGATTCGATCCCATGGACAACATGCAGATGTGCGAACTGTGGCCCAACGAGGCATGCAGGACCCCCCAGGCAGCCCCCAGGGACAATCGATGGCGTCCCATGCACGTGGTGAACATCGCCCTCAACCTGGTGAAGGGCAAGGAGCTTGCGTGGCAGCAGCGGAAAGCCGAGACCTTCACGGTTTCACCGCTTCACTGCGGAAATTACCGCTTGGGCTATCGGCGATCGGAAGAATATGGTGGAGCAGGCGATTGGCGCAGGCCATTCCAGGAGAGAGAAGAAAAGCGGGCCATCTCGTTGGGAACCGCCGTCACGATTTCGGGGGCGGCGGCCAGCCCCAACATGGGGTACCATTCGTCTCCCCTGCTGGCCCTTGTCATGACACTGTTCAATGTGCGGCTGGGCTGGTGGCTGGGGAACCCCAACCCCGGAAAATACCGACGCAAGACGTATCGTTACTCAGCGCCCAACGTCTCGGCGCGCCCGCTGATTTGTGAAGCCCTTGGATTGACGGACGACGAAAGCCCGTATGTGTACCTCTCCGATGGAGGCCATTTCGAAAATTTAGGGCTCTATGAGATGGTCCTGCGCCGATGCCATCTCATAGTGCTGAGTGATGCGGGCTGTGACCCTGAGTACCACTTGGAGGATCTTGGCAACGCCATCCGAAAAATTCGGATCGACCTGGGCGTTCCCATCGAATTCGAGGGAAAAATCCATATTTATTCCCGGCATGACAAGGAACCGAAAGAGAAGCGAAAACACTGCGCACTGGGTAGGATACGCTATTCCGCGGTGGATGGAAAGGGGACGGACGGCATCCTGATTTACATCAAGCCGACCTTTTGCGGCGAAGAATCCATCGACATCAAGCACTACGGGGACGAAGTTCACGACTTTCCCCAGGAAACGACAAGCGACCAGTTTTTCAGCGAATCTCAGTTCGAAAGCTATCGCATGCTGGGATGGCACACGATGGAGCAACTGTGCGGCACCTCCACCGGAGCGCTGGAGATGGACGGATTTGTGGCGGCCGTGAGAGAGTACCTGGCTCGCTCGTGAGCTGAGGATCACCAGTAATAGCGCCATCCCCACGGAGGATAGGGGTCATAGGGATAATAGTAGTAGTATGGCGCCGGGACCTCTTTGGGCCACAGGTAAAGCTCTTTGACGGAAAGCAGGGGGTAGGTATACTCGATTTCCCCAAGGCGCTGGACTCGCTTTCCCGTCAACTCGCCGGCCACGGTGATAGCCCGTCCCTCCGCATAGATGGCGGGATCCAGGTAGCGTCTGTCGAGGGCGAGAAAGCGCCCCTCGGACCAGTCCACGTTCCTGGGTCTCCCCCAATAATCCGAAGGCTTTTGAAGCACTTTGAGCATCGTGCCTTCGGGAGTGTTCTGGGTATTGAGAACCGTTCCGCTCCAGATGAAGATTTTTCCCGTATATCCGTCGGGATTTCTCAACACCGCGCCAAAGGGGATGTCCAGGGAAGCCGTATTGCGGAGCTGTGGAGAGATGACCGGAGCACATGCCGTCAGCACCAGGAACAGAAGCATCACGCCGAACTTTTGATGCAACCGGCTTCCCCCTCTCCCCGGGCAGATCAGAATGCAGGCCATGGCGATACCTTTGTGGGCAATGTTTCCATCCCCATCCGGTGCAAGAATCCTCGCATCCCAAAGCATGACACGCAGCCTCCTCTCACAGGATCCGTCAATTTTGTATCAATTTAACGCTCACTGAAAGGTCTTTCAAGATCTCCGCATCATTGCATGGATCTCACTGGATCCTCATGGCTTCTCGAAATGCCCGAAGGCCGCCTTCAGGTGATCCATCCAGATGTCTACGATTTCCGGGTTCTCAATCGTGCCCTTGAGGATCGGCTCGGAGTGCACACCATTTTTTGTCAGAACACTTTTCCAGCTGTCGGGCTCGTTCCCGGCCATGTCATTGAGGGCATGGTCACCGGCCACGGCCATGAAGGGCACCAGGTAAATCTTCTGGATTTTACCTTCCTTCAGTTTGGGCAGCACATCCTCCAGGGTGGGATAGCCTTCCACCGTGCAGAGGTATGCATGGGGATCCATTTCCTGGAAAACCTGATTCATGGCAAGATACAGAGCGTCCGCCGGGTGTTTTTCAGAGCCGTGCCCCATGAGCAGCACGGCATCACCGGGCTTGCGGTCTGCCGGCAAATGCTTCAGAAGCGCCCCGGCCGCCCGCACCATGTCGTCACGAGACGAAAGGAGGGGTCTCGCCACCAGGACCTGGTCGAAGCCCCCATCCATCTGTCCGAACAGGTGGACATTTCGGTAAAGGCTGTGGAATTCCTCACCGGGAATGGTGTGCAGGGAGAGAACGGCCACATGCGTGTAGTTTTCGTTCATGAGACGGGCCAGCGCCACTTCGGGTGAATCGAAAATCTTACCCTCCTTGGCCAGCTTCGCCCGGATCATGCTGGAAGTGTAAGCCCAACGGACCTCCACTCCCGGAAACTCCTTCCTGACCCGTTCCTCGATGCTCTCGAGGGCCTTGCGCGCCTCCGGAACACTGCTGCCGAAAGCCGCCAGGAGGATTGCCTTCTTGACCTCCCGCTTTTGACCATGCCCCGCTGCAGCGGGCCCGGACAGGAGCAGCATGCTCAATCCCAGGACCCAAACCCAGATTTTCAGCCAAACCGTTCTGGTCATGTTTGTCTCCTCATTGAAGGGGCGGAGTAGACGCCGGGGTCCTCATGGCCGCCCGGCACCTTTCACACTTTCAGCCGTAAAGCCTCATGGGAGTCCCGCAGGGCTCCAGGGATTGCCGCGTCTCGTCATACTCGGCCCGCATGCAGGAAATGTGGTGCATGCCGCGCACGAGAAGCCGCCACCAGTGATGATTGATATCGGCCTCCGATGTGGCCACACACAAGTCATCGGCCTGCAGGAGCTTCCTCTGCTCCCCCAGGTCCATCCAGTCGGGCAATTCTTCTTTCCCGGTCGATACGTACAAAATGACGCCTCGCTTCATCGCATACCTCCCCGTCGTGGTGTGTTGAGCATCCGGGAGCCCCAGGCAGGGCTCCCGGAGGTAAAGGGTTGAAAAGTGTTGAGGAGGGTCGGAGCCTTTCGTGAGGGTTACGAACGGCGCCAGGCTCCGACCAAAAAAAAATCCTCAGAACGAATAAACGTTCTGAGGATTGCACCCTGATTCACTTGGTCCTGCGGCGGGCTATCGCATAGTTCCACGTACCGACAACCCATTGATCATCAGGCAGGTCTTCTGACTCCCGGATCAACCTACTCTCCGAACCTTCCCGTTTCGCACCGGCAAAACAGTGGCTTTCTCGGATTTCGTCCCCGTTCACAGCGGCGGGACCGTTCCCGAATTACACGGGATTCCCTTTTAAGCGGTACAGCACCTGATGGCAATATTCAAATGTGGAATACCCCTAACACGCCAGCAAAGCTCATGTCAAGGATTTAAAAATCCCCCCTGCCCTACTTGACGGCGCCCATGGTGAAGCCCGCAATAAAGCGGTCCAGGAAGAACGTATACAGGATGGCGACGGGAATGCTCGGCAGCAGGGCCCCGGCCATCAGCGGCCCCCAGCGAAAGACATCGCCCCGCACGAGTTCCGTCGGCACCCCGATGCTGATGGTCTTTTGGGCCGAAACCGAAATGAAAGCCAGGGCGTAGATGAATTCATGCATGGTGAGGGTAAAAGCGAAGACAACGATGGTCAGGATCCCGGAGATGGAAAGGGGAATGATGATGCGCACCATAGCGCCCAGTCGACTGCAGCCGTCGATCATGGCCTGCTCTTCGATGTCCTTGGGGATGGATTTGAAAAATCCCATCAACAGCCAGGTGCAAAATGGGATGGTGAACGTGGGGTAAATCAGCACCAGCGCCATGCGCGATTCGTTCAAGCCGAAGAGACTGATCATTCTTGAAAGGGGAATGAACAGGAGCGTCGGCGGCACCAGGTAGGTGAGAAAGATGCCGATGCCGAGGTTTTCCCCCCACTGCCTGCCCCAGCGGGCGAGGCTGTAGGCCGCCGGGACGGAGACGGCCACCGTGATGCACACAACGGCCAGGCCGACCATGAGGGTATTGTACAGGTACTGAAGGAAATGGGTGTCGAAGAGCAGCAGCCGGAGATGCCCCAGGGTTGCCGGTTCGTTGAAGCGAAAAGGATTGTTTGCAGGGTTGAACAGGTCATGGTCCTGCTTGAACATGGCAATGAGCATCCAATAAAACGGGAATACGCTGAAAATGCAAAAAAAGGTCACAATGCTGTAGAGCGCGCTTCGCCCTCCCAGCCTTTTCAGACGGGTCATCACGTCACCTCCCTGCGCCGGGCCAGTTTCAGCATGAGAATGGCCACGCCGGCCAGCATGGGGAAGAGGAACAGGGCAATGGCCGCCCCCTGGGCAAGGTCTCCCCCTTCGATGCCTTTGAAAAAAGCCCAGCTGGCCAGCACCTGGGTGCTCTGAACCGGTCCCCCGCGCGTCAGCACGTACACGACGGTCATGTCCGTGAAGGTGAATACGATCCCGAACAGGAGCGCGATGCTCATGATGGGGAGAAGCAGGGGAACCTGGATGTGGAAGAGCCTGCGCCAGAAACCGGCGCCGTCGATTTCCGCGGCCTCCAGGATTTCATGGGAGATGCTGCTCAGGCCGGCAAGCAGGATCACGGTGGCCAGCGGGAGCATCCGCCAGGTATGAACCAGGATGATGGAAATCATCGCCAGGGTCGGCTCGCCCAGCCAGTAAAGGTTGGACATGGGCCCCATGACGCGTCCCGGGGCACCAAGAAGGCCCATGGAACGGAAGATCCAGTCGAAGGGGCTGAAGATGGAATCGAGCATCCAGAGCCATCCGATGGTCCCCAGGGCGATGGGGGCCGTCCAGGGCAGGAGGATCAGGAAGCGCACCAGCCATTTTCCTCGAAAATCCTTCATGAGAGCCCGAGCCAGAATGTTGGAAAAAACCAGGACCAGCCCCTGGGACGCGAAGGTGAACAGGAAGGTGTTCAAGAGGGATCTTTGGAAAACTGGATCGACGACAGCCTCCTTGAAATTCTTGAAACCGACGAAATTGAGTGTGGGACTCCCGGTGGTGGCGTCGCTGAGGCTGTAGAGAACGGCGAGAACGAACGGGAAGCCTATCAAGACGGCAATGTAAAGGATTGCAGGGGCTATCATGACCGAGGCAAGCACATGTTCCCTGTCCCAAAAATGGCTCCTCTGGACAGGGGGCGTTTCTCTCACCGCATCCATCGTCTCCCCCCTAAAATGAAGTTCTGTCAGTATGCAGACCGGTGGTTGGGTCAAAGAACCTCAGATCCTCCCGGGCCACCCCGAAGGTGTAGGTGCGACCGCCTTCGATGCTGAGGGGAATGTTCGCCGGAATTTTCGACACGACGTGCCTGTGAGCCGACTGAAGGCCGACATTCCCATACACCAGGCGATCCGATCCCAGGTCCTCCACCCAGGTGACCTCAAATTCCAGGCGCTCCATGTTCTCCCGGACACTGCTCGCCTCCAGGGGGAGAAAGCTCTCGGGGCGGAACCCCATGAGAAGCTCCCCCGTCTCCACCAGGTTCATGGGGGGAGATCCCAGGAAGGAGGCCACAAAGGTGTCGGCTGGATGATGATAGACGTTCCGAGGCGTTCCCACCTGCCGCACGCGTCCCTTGTTCATGACGACGATGCGGTCGCCGAGCCCCATGGCCTCCACCTGGTCGTGAGTCACATAAATGGTGGTGGTGCCGATGCTCCGCTGGAACTGCTGCAGCTCCTCCCGGGCGGAGCTCCTCAGCTTGGCGTCCAGGTTGGAAAGAGGCTCGTCCAGCAGAAAAACGCTCGGTTTCCGCACCATGGCCCGGGCGATGGCCACCCGCTGGCGCTCCCCGCCCGATAGCTCACGGGGCTTGCGATGGAGCAGCCTGCCGATTCCGAACATCCCGGCTGCCCACTCCACTTTTTCCTGGATTTCGGTTTTCTCCATGCCCTGGGTCTGCAGGGGAAAAGCGATATTTTTGAATACGGTCATGTGGGGATAGAGGGCGTAGCTCTGAAAGACCATGGCGATATTGCGCACCCTGGGCGGAAGATGGTTCACCACCCTCCCCCCAATGAGAATCTCCCCCGAGGAGGGCTCCTCCAATCCGGCAATCATGCGCAGCAGCGTGGTTTTTCCGCAGCCGGACGGCCCCAGAAGTACCAGGAATTCCCCTTCATTGATGGCGAGATCCACCTCGTCCACGGCTTCAGCGCTTCCAAACCGTTTGGTAAGCTTCTTCATTTCTACTTGAGCCATTCATTTCCTCCTGGCGTGAATGACGCAGCAGGATGCAGCTCCTGCAAAAAGCCAAAGGTAAACGGCTGCGTCATTCACCTCTACGTCATTCCGGCTGGGAACATGACGGAATGACGCAAAGGTATGAGGACTATTCAAAATGTCCGAAAACTTGTGTATGGGTACTGAGCTGGACTTGTGCAGCCAACAGGTCAAAAAGGTACTCCGCCTTCAGGCCGTTCCGCCCACAAGCCCTTTCTTGCGCCACTTGTCGAAGATGACCTTGACGAGGGTTTCCGCCTGGGCGATGGCCGTGGCGGG
>DAIQOB010000034.1:0-12618 GCA_036788075.1 Syntrophobacteraceae bacterium | reverse complement strand
AGGAAACCCCCAGCCAGCTCATCGTCTCCGAATGGATGATTGCGGCCAACGGGACAGCGGCGGCTCACCTGGCGGAAAACGGCGTTCCGTCGCTTTATCGCCTCCAGGGGGAATGTAAGCCGGAAACGGATTTCACTCAAAGCGAGCATGAGATCTACCGGATCTACCGCCAGAGACGCCTTTTTGCACGAGCGGAATTGGACACGAAGCCCGGCGCCCATTGCAGCCTGGGGATGCCTCAGTACACCACGGCCACTTCTCCCATACGCCGCTATTCAGACCTTGTCGTCCAAAGGCAGCTCAAGCACCTCTTGACGGACGAATCCCCTCTCTATTCCGAGGATGAATTGCGCCAGGTGATGATGAAGCTCGGCCTGATGCAGTCGAAAATTTCCCTCATTCAGCGCAAATGGACCCGCTACTGGATTCTCAAGTACATGGAGCAGGAGGATCTCCAAATCCTGAATGCCCTTGTACTGGATTTGAACGGCCGGTTCGCTCATCTCCTCATACCGGATTTTCTCATGGAGACCAACGTGCCCATTCTCGAGAATGTTCGTCTTCAACGGGGAGAAATGATTCGGGTGAAGATCGAGAAATTGAATCCCCGGGAGGACATCTTGAGGGTTCAGCTTCCGGATTTCACGAAGTGAGCGCGCTGTTCGCTCCTGTGTGATGCAACGGAGAATTCAAAAAGTCGCGGCCCCTGCCGCATGCCTGCGCATGGAGAGGGGCCGTGGATGAGAGCCGGGAAGTGGGGAGCACTTCCCGGCCGTGCGAAAGATGTGAGAGGGGCCTCTCGAATCGTTACAGCGTATAGCCAACCTCGCCGTGCAACTCCCGATCCAGGCCCATGACTTCAGCCTCTTCATCGGCGCGGAGTCCCATGGTCTTTTCGAGGATCAAGCCCAGGACATAAGTCAGAACGAAGGCATAAACCGCCACGACCGCCACACCGATGAACTGCTTGCCCAGCAGGGCCGGATCCCCGGCCACAAGTCCCGTTCCTCCGATGGTGGCGAAGATTCCCGTGGCAATGGCCCCCCAGGATCCTCCCACCCCGTGGATTCCCACCACGTCCAGGGAATCGTCAAACCCGAAGACTGATTTGATGCGGATGCCGTAATAGCAGAGGACGCCCGCAGACAGCCCCATCACAATGGACCAGAAGGGAGTGACATATCCCGCTGCCGGCGTGATCACCACCAGACCGGCAACGACTCCAGAACCCAAACCCAGGGCACTGGGTTTTTTGTGGATCATCCATTCCATGAGCATCCAGGAAAGGCCCGCGGCGGCGGAAGCAATCATGGTGGTGGTGAAGGCCAGACCCGCACTGGCATTGGCGCCGAGAGCACTTCCGGCATTGAAGCCGAACCAGCCGAACCAGAGGAGTGCGACTCCCAGAAGGGTCATGGTCAAATTGTGAGGGACGAAATCCTCCCCGGGATAGCCCTTCCTCCTGCCGAGAAGGAAGACCAGGGCCAGGGCGGAAGCCCCGGAGGACAGGTGCACGACCGTTCCACCCGCAAAGTCGAGGGCGCCCATCTTCTGAATCCAGCCGCCGCCCCAGACCCAGTGGGCCACGGGGTCATAGACCAGCGTCGCCCAAAGCACGAGGAATACGACATAGGTGCTGAACTTCATGCGCTCGGCAATGGCTCCACTGATGAGGGCAGGCGTGATGATGGCGAACATGCCCTGAAACCACATGAAGACGTAGGTGGGAATGGTTCCGCTCAGGGATTCCGGCGTGATGCCGTCCAGAAAGAGCATGCTGAAATCTCCCACCAGGGAATTTCCCGGACCGAAGGAAAGGGAGTAGCCGTAAATCACCCACTGGATGCCGATCACCGCCAGGGCCACAAAGGAATGCATGAAAGTGCTCAACACATTTTTCTTGCGGACCATGCCGCCGTAAAAGAGCGCCAACCCCGGAGTCATGAGCATGACCAGGGCGGTGGAGGTCAATACCCACGCCGTATCCCCCGCACTCAGGGTGGGTGGGGCAGCTTCATCGGCCCAGGCGAGTCCTCCCGCAGAAAGAGACAAAAGAACACCCCCCCATCCGGCAAGGATTTTCCCGGACCATCGTCGTGCATGGGGAAGGCTGGATCGTAGTGTATCGAGCAATCGTTCCATCAACATGTTGTCCTCCATCGGAACCGACCGCCGAAAGACGGCGGCGGCAAATTCACAGGCTCGTGTAATATTCTGTCCTGGTTCCCAATCAAATGGCATCGGCACCCGTTTCGCTGGTCCGAATCCTCATGGCTTCTTCGATGCGCGAAACAAATATCTTTCCATCCCCGATCTTGCCCGTACAGGCCGCCTTCTGGATGGCCCCCATCGCCTTTTCAGCCATATCGTCCCCGACGACCACCATGAGCATGAGCTTGGGAACAAAATTCACCTGATACTCTGCACCACGGTAAAGCTCCACGTGCCCTTTCTGACGGCCAAACCCCTTCACTTCGGTCACGGTCATTCCCTGGATCCCCAGGGCCACGAGTGCATCCTGCACTTCATTCAGGCGGAAGGGTTTGATGATCGCTTCGATTTTTACCATGGTCTCACCTCCTGTTTCTTTCCGTTGATAACACTGCATTCCCTATTCCCATGTTCCCAATTCCTCTCAAAGCCATTCTTCCCTACTCCATGTCATCCTCCGCCGATGGATCCCCGATAGATCCTCCTCAGCGGATTTTTGCAGAATGGTGAAAACTTCTACCTCGCCGTCTCCACGACATCAGCACTTGGAGGCTCTTAATACCAAGCGCCGTGCCAAGGGAAGCACCGAACCGGTCATTCAATTTATAAGTAACTGTTTTATCGAATAAAGATTTATAGACTGCATCCCATCTTTCAGAAAAAAGGGAGCATTCCAGCATGACAAGTTTGTAGTCCAGGGCGATCGCCTTCCCCATAAAACTACATTTTTGTGCAATATCGTATTTATTTTCAAAAATTAAAGAGCAGTTTAGAGGAGGAATATTCTCAAGGAGAGAAAAACGATTGAACAAAATTGGACCATAT
The DNA here is from genome assembly GCA_036788075.1 of Syntrophobacteraceae bacterium. GTDB lineage: Bacteria > Desulfobacterota > Syntrophobacteria > Syntrophobacterales > Syntrophobacteraceae > Desulforhabdus. The sequence goes on along the minus strand of DAIQOB010000034.1, from coordinate 9,582 downwards.
TGAAATGAGGACTTTTCATGTTTGGACGAAGACCCAGGGAAAGGCCAAGGGACGAAATTGAGTCCGCAACCCGCGTTTGGCGATCGTCTCCTCGATCTTTTCGTGCAGAATACTGCTGGAGCATCAAACAGGGTACATATTTGTAGACTCTAATGTCTAAAAATAACTGAAATGAACAATTATGGATCAATTATGGGATTTTTCCGGCACTGTCACTCGAAAATATCATATCAATTTCAATATATTATACGAAACTGTCTTTATGGTCCATAGATTGCTATTCGCATGCGCCGAAGCGCTAGCATCAAACTTCCATATTGCGCGCGGTTTAAATGCGGACCTTTGCCTTCCTCCCTGAACGAGCCAATGGGTGTTTCTATTCATGGAGCGGCGTCACCCGACTCATGGATGCACATGAGATGGGAATCGCACGGGAGGACTCGGGGGCGAACACTATCTTCAGGGAGAAATCACCATGCCTTTTTTCCAGTCACCATGCCGGCTGCATTCCGTTGCCACTGAAAGGGTCACCAAAATGTGTATTCCCGGTCTTCTGCCGGCCCTCACACTGCTTGGCAGTGGAACGGCGCTGGCAGCCGACGCGCCCGGGGCCAACGCCGCGGACACCGTATGGATCCTCATCTCTTCCGCGCTTGTCATGCTGATGCTCCCGGGCCTCGCCCTCTTCTATGGTGGGATGGTGCAGACCAAAAACGTGCTGAGCTCTCATATGCATTCCTTTGCGGCCCTTGCAGTTGTTGGAATCCTCTGGGTTTTGACGGGCTATTCTCTCTCCTTCGGCACCGGCAATGCCTGGATCGGCGACCTCAGCCAGTTCCTGCTGATAGGCACGACACCGGATTCTCTGACAGGGACTATCCCCACCTATGCCTTCGTCATGTTTCAGGGCATGTTCGCCATCATCACACCGGCGCTCATCAGCGGAACCATCGCCGAGCGCATGAAATTCAGCACCTATGTCGTTTTCATCCTGCTCTGGTCCTTTTTTGTCTACAACCCCGTCGCACACTGGGTCTGGGGTGGAGGCTGGCTCGCCAAAATGGGGGTCCTGGACTTTGCGGGCGGCATCGTCGTCCATCTCACGGCGGGCATCTCTTCCCTCGCCATTGTCGCACTCATCGGAAAACGGCAGGGATATCCCGGTGAACAATTCGTACCCCACAACCTTGCCATGACTGTTCTGGGAGTCGGCCTGCTGTGGTTCGGCTGGTTCGGTTTCAACGCAGGTAGCGCTCTGGCCGCCAACGCCAGCGCAGCCCTGGCCTTCACCACCACCATGGTGGCCGGCGCGGCTGCCGCCACCTCGTGGATGCTGATGGAATGGTGGCTCCTGGGCAAGCCGAGCGCTTTGGGACTGGCTTCAGGAATTGTTGCCGGGCTCGGCTCCATCACCCCGGCAGCCGGATTTGTCACCCCCGCCGCAGCACTCCTCATCGGGCTGGTGGCTGGAGTTCTCTGCTTCTACGGCGTTCGCTTGAAATTCAAAATGGGTTACGACGATTCCCTGGATGTGGTGGGGGTGCACGGGGTTGGAGGGATTTGGGGCCCCATCGCCACCGGGATTTTTGCCACGGTGGGAGGCCAGGGCCTCTTGAGCGGCAATGCCCATCAACTCCAGGTCCAGGTGATCGCCGTCGCAGCGGTGGGATTTTATTGTTATGCGGCGACCTACCTTATCGGGTGGCTGCTGGACAAAACCATGGGACTTCGGGTGGATGAAGACCAGGAGCTCCTCGGCCTGGATCGGGAGCTCCATGGGGAGGTGGGCTACAGCCTCTAGAAATCGCAGACGGCGAAGCATGAAAAGCCCAATGAAAAGGGCAGGTCGCCCTTCCCTGTCCGACATCCTGGATCTGTCAGGGAAGCACGACCCGCCCTTTTCTATTGGACTGCGCAGTGGGACTCCCTGCGATCCCAACCCGAAAGCCTGAAGAGGGTTGGAGGCAGAGGCATCCTCCTGCATTCTTGTCAGCCGAGGGACGTCCGTTCCCGCGTGTTCATGAGATTCATAAGATACGCCTCGATGAATTCGTCCAGGTCTCCATCCATCACGGCTTCCACATTGCCCTTTTCGAAATTTGTGCGATGGTCCTTCACCAGACGATAGGGCTGCATGACATAAGAGCGGATCTGGCTGCCCCAGGCGATTTCATCCAGATTGTCATGAGCCTCCTGCATCTTTTCCTGCTGGGCGTGCTTTTCGCGCTCGTACAGTTTGGCACGCAGGATCTTCATGGCGATGTCTCGATTGCGGTGCTGTGACTTCTCGTTTTGACATGCCACCACAATGTTGGTCGGCAAGTGGGTGATACGGACGGCGGAGCTGGTTTTGTTGACATGCTGTCCGCCGGCTCCACTCGCCCGGTAGGTGTCTATCCTGAGATCGGAGAGCTTGATGTCGATCTCGATCTTATCATCCACTTCCGGGTAGACCAGGACCGCAGCGAAAGACGTGTGGCGTCTTCCGCTGGCATCGAAGGGCGAAATGCGCACCAGCCGGTGGATGCCCGATTCGGACTTGAGCATCCCATACGCGTGAGGTCCTTCCACGGTGAATGTGGCGCTCTTGATGCCGGCCTCTTCCCCCTCCAGGAGATCCACCATCTGGGTTGAAAATTTCTTCTTTTCACACCAGCGCAAATACATGCGGAGCAGCATTTCTGACCAGTCCTGAGCTTCCGTTCCCCCTGCGCCGGCATTGATGCACACAATGGCGTTCTTGTCGTCGTTTTCTTCGCACAGCATCTGCTCCAGCTCCAGGGATCGCATGCTCTTCTTCAGGGCCTGCGACTTTTCCAGGACTTCCTTCAGCGTCTCTTCGTCGTTTTCTTCGAGAGCCATCTGCAGCAGGAGCTCGCACTCCTCCAGGCCTTCAGAAAACTGCTGCAGGGTTTGAAGGATTGCGCCAATGTCCGAACGCTCTTTCAGGAGGGGCTTCCCCTCTTCGGGCTTGTCCCAGAATCCCGGTTTTGCGAAAATCCGCTCCAACTCTGCAAAGCGCTTCTTTTTGGCCTCTATGTCAAAGATACCCCCCGAGGGTCTGGAAGCGTTCGGAAAGTTCCTTCAACGTCGCCTTGATGTCACCCACATCGATATTCATTTGAAAGTCCTCCTCAGATAGATTTGGCGGAACGGCGCTTCAGGGTCGAATAAACCATACAGCCCATACTCGCAGCCATACAAAACCATACAAAAATGTCACCCCATCGTGCATAGATCGTCAGGAGCCCCGGTGAGCGCACATTGCACACCATTTCCCCTTGAAGATCCAGCTCTATTCTACCACAACTCTCTCCAGCAGCGTCGATCACGGTGCTGATCCCCGTATTGGCCGCGCGAATCATGGGAACCCGAAGCTCGATGGCCCGCCATCGCTCGATCTCCAGGTGCTGATAGGGGGCGGAGGTCCTGCCGTACCACGCATCATTGGTAATGTTGACCAGGCACGAAGCTCCCGCCAGAACCGTGCGGCGCGCCAGAGCGGGAAAAATCCCTTCATAGCAGATCAGAACCCCCAGTCCCCGATCTTCCCACCGGAGGGGCTGGGGATCATGCCCGGGTACAAAGTCTCCCGCAGCCTGGACAAGGCGGTGCACAAAGAACAGCAACTCCTGCAGGGGCACGTATTCGCCGAAGGGCACCAGGTGTTGCTTGGCATACCAACCCAATATGTTCGCGCGGGCATCCAGCAGGTAGGCCCGATTCTGAAACCGGGGCTCACCGTCCAGGATTGTGATGGCTGGACTCCCAAAAAGCAGTGGAACCCCCAGGTCGCGCACCATGCCATTGAGCTGTTCCGTCAGGCCTTCTTCCACACCGTAGAAAAAGGGAGCCGCCGTTTCGGGCCATACGATGAGATCCGGGCGGGGACTCCCCGCAGCAGCGGCCATGGAAAGCTCCCGGTAACGCCGCAGAGTCTCCTGCTGAAAGGCAGGGTCCCACTTTCGAGCTTGATCGATATTCCCCTGGATAACCGCCACCGTCCAGGAATCTGCTGTTTTTTCAAGGGCCCTGACGTTGTCCATGCGCCAGCTCCCATAGACCAGCGTACCCGAAAGGCACAGGACAAAGACCGGCAGGCTCCAGCGGACGCAGCGCCCCTTCAGGCACGACAGGAGCGTTGTGTTTCCCAGTACCACCAGCCAGGAGAGACCGAATACACCGGTGACATCGGCCATTTGAATGAGGAGCGACCAGGGGGTTTGAGTATACCCCAGGTTCGCCCAGGGAAAACCGGTCAGGACGGCTCCCCGCACCCACTCCAGGGCAACCCAGACCCCCGGAAGCCCGAAGATTTCCAGCAGGGGATGCCCCTGCCACCGGTGAGCCACGGCAGCAAAGCAGGCTGGGTAGAGAGCCAGATAGCCGCTCAGCAGGGCAACCAGCAGAACCGCCACGGGCAGAGGAATCCCACCGAAGTGCTGGACGACATACTGAATCCAGTATAGGGTAGTAACATAATGGGCCATGCCGCAGACATAGCCCAGGAGAAAAGCCTCCTTGCCCGACTTGCCCTTCAACGCGAGCAAGAGGGGTACGAGCGCGATCCAGGAAAGGTAGAAAATCTCGGGCTTGGGAAATCCCAGCGTCAGCAACAAGCCACTCAGGACACTCAGAAAAAGACTTTTCATTCCCATACCCAGGAACTCATTTCGGTTGATTGTGCATGCAATGCCACGGGTCTCTTGTGGAGGTCCATCCGGGGGAGGGGCAGGTTTCATGAAGGGAAAGCGGCCATCCTTGCCCGGGTGGCACCGTGCAGCAGGTGGGGATCCTGGCCTTCAGTCGGAACTTCCATCCAGGCCCTCTGCTACTCTGGAATCCGGATGAATTTTGCGCACACGTATGGTTTCAATTTTTCGGTTGTCCGCCGATTCAACTATCATTTCGATATCTTGATACACCAGGCGCTCATTGACGGATGGAACTTTGCCCAGGAGACTGATGACAAACCCCCCCACCGACTCAAACTTGCCCTCGGGCAGTTCGATATTGAGATAGTCTTCCAATTCTTCCACATCGAGCCGGGCGTTCACAAGCAGAGACCCGTCATCGAACTCCACCATGAGGTTTTCTTCGGCGTCATATTCATCCATGACATCACCGATAATCTCTTCGATGATGTCCTCGAGGGTGAGGATTCCCGCCGTACCGCCGTATTCATCCAGCACAATGGCCATATGAGATTTATTGATCCGCAGGTCTTTGAGGACGTCGCTGATCTTTTTCGTCTCGGGAATGAAGTACGGAGGCCGCATGATGGTTGTCAAATCCAGTGAGCTCTGGCCCCAGTAGTTCAAGAGATCCTTGGCGTGGAGCGTTCCAACGATGTTATCGATATTTTCCTGGTAGATGGGAATCCGGGAATGACCGCTCTGGAGGATGATCTGTATGATTTCGGAAAGCCCGGCATCGACACGGACATAAACGGCATCGGTTCGAGGAACCATGATTTCTCGTGCAATCGTATCCCTGAAGGAAAAAATCCCCTGGATCATCTCCCCTTCGTCTTCAGAGATGAGGCCCCGCTCCTCCCCTTCGTCGATGAGTTGTTGGATTTCCTTTTCAATGTTCTCGGATTCTCCCACGCGAGCCAACCGGCGGAAGCACATCCGTAGCCAATTCTGAAACCCTTTGGCTGACTCCTCTTCCAATGTTTGATCTCACCCCTCAGTGAAGTTTGACGATTCTCCGAAAAGCCAATGGGGGATCACGAAATGTCCCCTTAAATCGAAAGGTTATTATAATAAATTTTTTCAATTTAACAAGATGCAGGAGCATTGTCCACAAAAATACTTTGAAGACGGCAGCGACGGAGCGGGCGCTCACCCCCGACTGGAAAGACTACAAAATAAATGGGGTCCAGAGCTTGAACAGCCTGGACCCCATGTCGCATTCTAAGGATATTGCTGAAACGTCTGATGGGCTATCTGGAGCGCTGCATGAGCATACGATCCATGCGGACAACCTGCGCAGTCTCGTGAATGGTGTTGGGGAATTCCTGTCCTCGATCCAGCACCTTCACTTCGCACTTTTGGATATCAAAGTACCTTTTGATGGTTTCCACTGCAACATCCGTATCGAACGGCTTGCAGGAGAACATGTCCAGGCTCAGATACTGCTTGTCCGGAAACGTGTGAACACTGATATGGCTTTCAGCGATGAGAACGAACCCCGAAACCCCCCAGTCCTCCGGTACTGAGCCATTGTAACGAAAAACGTAAGGAGGCATGATCTTCGTCATTTCCATCTGAGTCGGATACTCATCCAGGAAATTGTAGATCAAGGTCATATCTTCAAGCCCGGCACGATTACAACCATACCCATCCACCATCAAGTGGACCCCAAAACCAAATTCGGGTTTGCCCCTACCCATGGCAGTCACCTCCCATTTTCTCTCGAGAACCGTCACGTTCTCACCAAATCCACACAACGTTTCCCTACCGCCCATCATTTTGGAGATGCCACCTGACAGCTTTCGAAAGCAACGCAGGGCCGCATGCTTTCAGCTTTCTCATTCGCGATGGACTTAGCTTCCTTTACTCTGGGGCGGACCTGTTACCATCTTCATACTGATCGGCTCATTGAATTCTTAGGTAGAAAAAGCATACCTCCGCCTCAACCAATCGATTCCAATGCATCAACCGCGTGCATCATTGGATCCTGGCGTGCAAGGTAACACTTGTTTTTTTAAAATTTTAAAGAATTCTCCACCGTTTACCTGTACAAAAGCACCTTTCATCAAAGTCAGCACTATATAAAGGACCGCTTAAAAGGTGTCAAGAAAAATCAGAGGAAAATGGGCGGGTGGGTCAAAAAGGCGTGAAGGCGGAAGAATATTCAAGATATCAAATGGACTGGATTTATCAGGGCGATTCCTCATCGAGAAGGGCCTGATCGCCCCCCAGCTCGTGCTTGACGCGATAGAGGGCCCGATCGGCACGCTCCACCATGTCGACAATGTCCTTGTCCACATCTCCTGTTCTCTCATGAAACTGAGCCATTCCAATGGACAGGCGTGTCGGAGCGAGAGCCAGCCGATTGTAGGTTTGGCGGATACGGTCCGCCACAACCTGCGCCTGGGCAGGCAAAAGATGGGGGAGCAGCAGAGTGAATTCATCTCCCCCATAGCGAAAGGCCATGTCCAGATCCCTGCGGATGCATGAGCTCAGGACTTCGGCAAAGCGCATGAGGAGTTCATCGCCCGCCTGATGCCCCCTGGTATCGTTATAGAGTTTGAAATGATCGATGTCGAAGAAGAAAAGAAACAGGGAATGGCGGTATCGCGTGGCTCGCAGGGCTTCCTTCCGCGCCATGTACTTGAAAAAGCGTCGATTGTACAATCCCGTCAGAGGATCTCGAATGGCGAGGTGCTCCAGTTCCTTGCGCAGGGAACGTTCTCGAACGATGCGCGCAAGCTTTGCCTCCAGTTCATTGAGAGTGAAGGGCTTGATGATGAAATCCGAGGCCCCGGCGGAAACCACATCGGTATAACTGTAGTTCATGGCGTGGCCGGTGATGGCGATGATATCGATCTCCTGGTGGTCGCGGGCAAGATGCCGGATGAGCTCAAGGCCGTCCATCCGGGGCATGTTGATGTCCGTGATGACAATATCGAAGGTGTTTTCCGAAATCCTCTCGAGGGCCTCTTCACCGTCCCTGGCAGTCACCGTGCGATGGCCCATGTGTGACAGAGCCTCTCCCAGAATGTCGCACATCTGGTCTTCGTCATCCACCAACAGGACGTGTTGAGAAATCGACTTCGGCCTCAAATCTTTCAAACCCATGCGGTGGCTTTTCCTCTTCCCCCGGGAGATACGAAAATCTCCACAGCGACGGTACAGATGCCAACAATACACGCGGAACGTGATACATTAGTTTAACTTCATTGATTTGACAAATAATTTTCACAGGCATTCAAGAGTTAGTCTTCAGCCGTCAGCATACTCAGAAGCACCAATAACGTACACAGCAGAAGCCTATCAGCTGAACGCTCACTAATTTTCATTGCATTTTCCGGCATGATTTGCCTATCATCCTCGCCGACTGGCAAGGAGGAGGAAGATGGATCGCATCGCCATTGTTTATAAACGCACACGCTCTCTAGCGGCTGAATTGACCCAGCGCCTGGCGCATTGGCTGGAAGAGCGCAATATCCAGGTAATTTCACACGAGAACATCGACTGCTCCCGCGACCAGTGTACCCACAAGCACCTGGAGATTCCCCCCACTGTCCAGGCGGTGATCGTTTTGGGAGGAGACGGCACCCTGCTGAGTGTGGCGCGATTGCTGGAAAACCGTGCCACTCCCATCATGGGCATCAACCTGGGAGGACTCGGTTTCCTGACGGAGTACAGCATCGAAAACTGTCTACGGGAAATCGAGCACATTCTGGACGGCCGTTATGAAATAGAGGAACGGATGCGCCTGCGAGTCTCTGTCGTGCGGAATGAAAAGGAAATCTTCTGCCACGGAGTGCTCAACGATGCGGTCATCAACAAGGGGGCTCTCGCACGCATCATCGACCTGGAAACCACTATCGATGGAAGGTATCTGACGCGCTATCGCGGCGACGGCCTCATCGTCGCCACTCCCACAGGCTCTACAGCATACAACCTCTCGGCGGGGGGGCCCATCGTCTATCCCACTGCCAAAGCCATCATGCTGACTCCCATCTGTTCCTTCACCCTGTCCAACCGTCCCATCATCTTCCCACCTGAAGTCATCATCCAGGTGGAGGCGCGCGGCCCCCTCCAGGACGTGACCCTCACCTGTGACGGCCAGATCGGTTGCACGCTGGAATCTTCCGACCGCATCGTCATCTCCGCAGCCTCGATCCCTTTACGCCTCATCAAGACCCCATCCATAGACTATTTCGAAATCCTTCGCACGAAGTTGAAGTGGGGGCAGAACTGACAGCCGGGATGCAAAATTTCATCGTGTGTCCTCACCTGCCCTCCCCCCGTACCGTCACAATGCCCTCAGCCATTCCGGCTTGAGGCGCACAGCCCCTTGAAGGGCTTCGTCGATGGTGGCCAGGGCTTTCTCCTTTTCACCGGGCATCCTGACTTTGAGGGGCAGATAATTGGAGGCATGGTTGGCGAAAAACAGGCCCCGACTCATGTTCGTATAGTGCAGCATCTGGCGAAGCTCCATGAGGAATTCCGTCTGAGTCAGCAGTTCGAACCGACCCTCCTGAGCTTTTTGTCCCAATTCCGTATTGGGGAGGAGCATGAGGGTGAGGACCCCCACGTAGTTGGGATCCATGGCCGTAAGGAGCTCCCCGGTGGCCCTGGCATGATCCATGGAGCGCTCCCGCCCCCCAACTCCCAGGAGGACCGTGACGGAAAGCTTGAGTCCCACACTCCGAATCCTCCGCCCTGCTTCGATAAGCCGTTCGGGGGTCACCCCTTTCTTGATGTCTTTCAGTACCTGGGCGTCACCGCTCTCCACCCCGAGGTAGACGATCCCCAAGCCCAAATCCCGCAGCTCTTTCAGCTCTTCCGGTGTCTTGCGCAGGATGCTCTTGGCATTTCCATACAGTCCCACCCGCCGGACCCA
>DAIQOB010000033.1:0-12767 GCA_036788075.1 Syntrophobacteraceae bacterium | reverse complement strand
CTCTTCCTGTTGTTCGCCAAGTTCATTCCGACCATCTCCATGACGGAGATGAAGGAAAGCGGGAGACACTCCAGGAGGGAGAACCCATAGGTGAAAGTTCCAGCAGGGGAAAATCATGGCGCATGAAAAAAAGTTACTGGGGGTCTTCGCCTACCTGGATGAGCTCGTGAATGCACTGAAATTTGCCAGGGAGAACGGGTTCAAAATCCACACGGTTTATTCCCCCTTTCCACACCACGGCATCGACGAAGCACTCGGCCTGAAACCGAGCCCCGTTCGCTTCGTGACGTTGACCGGCGGAGTCCTGGGGGTCCTGACGGGAATTGCACTGGTCATTTACACCTGCGTGCAATGGAAGTTTGTTGTGAGCGGCAAGCCCGTCATCCCCCTCGTACCGGCGGTGGTTGTCGGTTTTGAATTCTGTATTCTTTTCTCGGTGCTGTTCAATTTCGCGGCGATGCTCTTCAAAGCCAGGCTCCCCAGGCTGCACCGCCCGGATCATTACGACAACCGGTTCAGCCAGGACCACTTCGGTGTCATGGTGCTCTGCCCAGAAAATGAACGCGAGCATCTTTCCAAAATTCTCAAAGAAGCCGGGGCAAAGGACGTCCATGAAGTCAATGCGTGAGCCTTTTCCAGACTTTCTCGACCGTGTCGTCCGAGCAGACCGGCGCATCCTGATCCTGGCTTTTCTGGGCATGATCCTGGTGGGCGGAGCCTCCTTCTGGTTCGGGATCACGAGTGAAAGTCCTCAGCGGACATGGCAGGCATTTTTGATCAATTTTCTGTTCTGGACGGGTCTGGCATACGGTGCTGTTTTGTTTTCCGCTGCCCTCAACATGACCAATGCCCACTGGGCGCGCCCCATGAAGCGACTGGCGGAAGCCCCGGGCGCATTTCTGCCCTTCTCCTTTGTTTTCTTCCTGCTCCTTTACCAGGGCAGGGAAAGCCTGTTCCATTGGATTCACGAACCAGTACCGGGGAAAGAATGGTGGTTGAATGTAGACGCGCTTTTTGTTCGGGATGGGCTGGGACTTTTTCTGCTCATGACCCTCTCCCTCGCCTTGATTTACTTTTCCATACGGAGCGATTTCAAGTGGAAAGGGGCTCTGCGCTCCAATTCGATCAGCCCATCCGAAAAGCCTGATCAGTACTCTGAAGCGCTTAGATCTTCCGGAGGGTGGCGGGCGCAAATGGTTTTGTCTCCTGTCCTGGGAATTGTCTACGCCCTGGTGCTGACGCTCATCGCCGTGGACCTCATCATGGCCCTGGATCCACACTGGGTGAGCACGCTTTTTGGAGCCTATTACTTCATCGGCAGTTTTTACACCGCCCTGGCGGCCCTGCTGTTGATGACCGTCGTCGCCACGCGGTTGGAAGCCTTTGACGAGGTCATCCGTCCAAAGCACTTGCACGATCTGGGCAAGCTCCTCCTCGGGTTCTGCCTGCTCACCGGAGACTTTTTCTACTCGCAGTTCCTTGTCATCTGGTACGGCAACCTTCCCGAGGAAACGCGATACGTGATTTTGCGGATTGGTCAGAGTCCGTGGGAGCCCCTGGCCTGGATCGTTCTTTTCGTCTGCTTCGCCATGCCGTTTCTGGTGCTCCTGAACCGCAGGATCAAGATGAAACCCTTTCCCATGCTGATCCTGACGACGGTCATTCTTGCGGGAATGTGGCTGGAGCGGCTCCTGCTGGTGGCTCCAGCCCTGTGGACGGGAAGCGGTCTTCCCCTTGGATTCACGGAGCTCTTCATCACGGCGGGTTTTTTTGGCACCATGGCCTTGTGCCTCATGGCGTTTTTTTGGTTTTTTCCGCTGCTGCCCATTTCAGACCCGCTTTATCACGAACACCTGGAACCGATACGGGCAGACGGCGAGCATTAGAACGACGGTACAACCGCCAGGAAGCCTGCTTTGCCCGCCGGTACTGACGAACGGCATTGCATGGAGGCAGCGCTTCACTTCCGCCCATCCCCGGGATCGGGTCGGACATTTCGAGGGAACATGGCTGAAACCAGAGAAAAAAAATGGAACCTTGCCCTGCGCTACAGCGGGGTGGGAGTGGTGGTGCTCCTGGCGGGGACCATGCTCTATTTCTATTTCCTCTATCCTCAGCGGGAGCTGGGTCCCGAGCAGCCCATTCTGTTCAGCCACCGCCTGCACGCCGGGGTGAAGGAGATCAACTGCAAATTCTGCCACCCCTTTGCGGAACGATCCCGAAATCCGGGCATCCCGGAGCTCCAAAAATGCTTTTTCTGCCATGAGCACATCATCACGAAGCATCCGCAAATCCTGAAGGAACGGCAGCACTACGACACTAAAACCCCTGTTCCCTGGGTGAGGATTTTTTACGTGCCGGACCATGTCAAATTCAACCACAAACCGCACATCCAGTATGCGAAACTCGACTGCACCAACTGCCACGGGGAAGTGAAAACCATGGACCGCCTCCAGAAGGTGGATTTCCAGATGCATTTCTGCATCACCTGTCACCAGGAACGAAAGGCTCAGCTGGACTGCTGGCTGGCGTGCCACCATTGATGGGATCCATGAGGACGGATAGCATCGCGTTGAGAAGAGAGGGGGAATCGCATTGGAATTGTTGAGGGAGGAGCCCCACGGCACCACGAAGGCCTTCTACCTGAGCTCGGCGGTCTGGATGGTTTTTGGAACGCTGGCGGGATTTACGGGGGCGGTGCAACTCATCGCACCAGAACTGCTGGGAAATATTCCATGGATCGTCTTCGGGCGCATTCGCCCCATCCACACCAATGCAGTCATTTTCGGCTTTGTCGGATCAGCCCTCATCGGGTCCGCCCACTATCTCGTCCCGACTTTGGTGCGCACCCCGCTCTACAGTGAACGCCTGGGCAAGATCACCGTCTGGCTCCGGAACCTCGCCGTCGTCCTGGGGACCCTCACGTTATCCCTCGGTTTCTCCCAGAACAGGGAGTATGCCGAATGGATCTGGCCTGTGGATGTCATTGTGATGGCTTCGCTGGGTCTGGGCTTCTACAATCTCCTCCAGACGGTGAAGCGCCGGGAGGAAGAGATCCTGTATGTTTCTGTGTGGTATGTCTTCGGCGCCTTTGTTTTCACGGCTTTCATCTATTTTTTCGGTAACGCCATGTGGAACCCTTTGACCGGTTCCATCACGGGCATCCCCGACGGGATTCTGGCCTGGTTTTACGGACACGGCGTGGTGGGATTGTTCCTGACTCCTTTTGCCGTAGCCATCGCATACTACATCATTCCCATCACCTGCCGGGCCCCTCTTTACAGCCACTCGCTCTCCCTGCTGGGGTTCTGGTCCCTGCTCATGATCTACACACACATCGGGACGCACCACATCCTGCAGGCCCCGGCACCAACGTGGCTCAAAGTCATCGCCATCACGGGCAGCATTGCCATGCTGCTTCCCGTGGCGGCGGTTCTGATCAATCTGTGGCTGACCATGCGGGGAAGGATCCCTTACATGCTGGGCGACACCGGCGGGAAATTCGTCCTTGCCGGGACCGTCTGGTACCTGCTCACCTGCATTCAGGGGCCGTTGCAGGCGCTGCCGGTGGTGCAAAGAATCACCCATTTCAACAACTGGGTCGTCGCCCATGCCCACATGGGTGTGCTTGGGTTTTCCGGCATCATCGCCCTGGGAGGCATCTATTTCATCCTCCCCCGCATCACGGGACGCCCTCTTCACAGCAAATTCCTTGCGGACATGCAATACTGGCTGGTTCTCCTGGGTATGTCGGGGTTCTTCACCGTCCTGACGGCAGCCGGTCTGATCCAGGGACACGGATGGCTGAACGGAGAAACCGTCTACCGGATGCTCCCGGAAATCCATCCTTACATGGTGCTGCGCTTGTCCGTCGGCATTCTCATCGTTTCGGGAGCCGTTATCGGCCTGTATAATATTTACATGAGCCTTTACGGCTTCAAGACCGGGAGGAAGCCCTCATGAAGATGACCCCTCCACTGCTGGTTCTCGGCGGCAGCCTCATTTTCGGCGTAGTCCTTTTTGTGGTGGTCATTCTTCCCTGGGCGACCATGACGGACCAGCCCTCGGACATCCATCGTCCCAGAACGGCTTTGGAGGCCCAGGGCCGGAAGCTTTACGTCAAGAACGGCTGCTCCTATTGCCACTCCCAGTTCATCCGGAGGATCGACTGGGATTTAGGGGCTGAGCGCATTGCCCAGGCCGGCGACTATATCGCGGATCAGCCCAACCTGCTCGGCACCGAGCGGACGGGACCGGATCTCTCTCAGGAAGGCGGTGAGCATCCCGACGACTGGCACATGGCGCATTTCATCAACCCGCGCTATGTTCGCCCTGAATCCATCATGCCTGAATGGGCTTTCCTGGGCACGGAAAACATCACGGCCCTCATCGCTTACAAGCAGAGCCTGGGATACAAGGACGCAGACGCACGGATGCAGCGGCAGCGGCTGTGGAAGCAAAAATCCATCGAGGCCTATGAAAAGGGTACGGACGGCAATGTAGCGTGGCTGCATGATTTCGTCCCTGAACCCTGGAGGAAGCTGCCCAACCCGTACCCCACGTCTGAAGCCGGGTTGACGCGAGGACACAGGATCTATCAGAGCTTTTGCATCGGATGCCATGGCCCCGTGGGAGACGGGATGGGTCCGGCAGCCCCTCACCTGTATCCGCCTCCTCTCAATTTTACGACCCTCAAGGGAAGGGGAGTCTCCGGCGGCATTTTGTATTACCAGATCATGAACGGCATCACGGGAACCGCCATGCCTTACTTCAAGCGTGACCTGGAGTCTGAAAAAATCTGGGATGTGGGCAACTATGTGGCGGTCACTTTCATCGGGGAAACCGACGCCAATACGGAGCCGCGCGGCATCGATGCGTCTTATGAACCGGCGGATGGGGAGAAGCGATAGATGGCCTATTATGGAGGGTGGATTCTCCTCGTGGTCCTGAGCATATGGGCAGCCCTGATCGCCTTCGTGTGGGCGGTCCGGTCGGGACAGTTCTCCCAGCAGGGGCGCGCGAGATTTTTGCCCCTCATCGACGCAATGCCGGGGCAGCCCTCCTCCCAGGAGTCACTCCCCTCCAGCCGTGGAGGCTATGCGCTCCTGTTCATCCTGGGGCTGGGCGCTGCGGGCATGCTGTGTGCCGTCATCCTGTCTCTCTACCACTTGTAACGAGAGGTGAATCAGCTCCATGAGATACTTTCCCATTCTGGATTTTCAATATGTAGTCATCGGGCTTTTCCTCGGCATTATTGCGGTGGCTGTGCTTTTCACTGCCTTCTACACCTATGGCCGACCGGGTACGCCAGAGGGCGGGAAGAAGGACTTGGCGGAATATGCCGAAGGCATCCGGGGGGATCACAACCCCATCCCTCCCGTCGTGGCCCTCGTGCTCCTGGGAGTAGCCGCCTTTGCCCTGATTTATGCCTTCATGGTTGGGATCAAAGGACCGGCTTTTTAGAGCCCTCCAGGATTCATCCCTTCAGACCGTTGCCGGGCGGCGACGCCGGACACGCGCCTGCAGGACGTGCCAAGACGAAGGGCTAAAGCTTAAAGGGTCATTAGCCGGTAAACACCAGGCTCAATCTTAAACAATCGGTCAAATCAGGAAGCCGAAGATGAGAGCGATATTTTCAGACAGGGACAAGACATTCGACCTTCGCAGCTGGGGCATCATATCCGCCATTGCGCTGGGCTTTCTCTGCTGGGGGATTTTTGTGTTCATGGCCGTTGGAGATAAGGGGACCCCTTCGTGGGATTTCAGCGTGGTCGAGGACATCCCGTCTCAGTCGGTCTATTCCACCCACCAATCGCAGCAAATCTTTGGCGATCAGCCGCCTCTGGCGCCTCAGCATATCCCGGGGGTGACTCCACCCCCATCCCAATCGGCGGGGGGTGTGAAATGATGCGAGTTCATCCGAACATGATGAAACGGATTGGATGCATGGCCCTATGGCTCGTGATCCTTTACAGTCTCCTGGGCTGTGATTACGCCAGGATGAAGGAGCAGGAGGCGCTGCAGACCTATAAGACGGCACTTCCGGAAATGCCCGCCCGGACCATTCCAGTGGGAGGGGGGATTGAAACCCTCAAGAAGTCCGATCCCAAAAGCCTTCGGAACCCTCTCCCCTTCTCTGAGGAAACCACCAACCGGGGAAGGGAGAGCTACGCCGTCTACTGCATCATGTGCCACGGCCCCAAAGCCGACGGCAATGGCACCGTTGGCCAGAGCTTCCATCCTCTGCCCACTGCCCTCAGGGATCCAAAAGTTCAAGCCATGACGGACGGTGAAATCTTCTACAACCTGAGCTTCGGGATCAAACGTCAGCCGCCCATGGCCTATACCGTCTCCGTTCAAGACCTTTGGGCCATCGTCCACTATATCCGATTTCTCGGCAGCTCTTCCGGCAGCTAGACGAACCTCTGAGCATGTTTTCTCTCTTTCCCTTGAGCATCGGGTTCCTGGGGAGTCTTCACTGCCTGGGCATGTGCGGACCTCTCGTCCTGGCCTATTCCCTTCACTTGAAATCGGACGTCTCTTCCTCCGTCACGACGCTTGCGTTTCCACTGCGCCTGGGATTTTTCCATCATTTGGGTTTTCACCTGGGCCGACTTTTGACTTACGGACTGCTGGGGGCCCTCGCCGCAGGGTTGTTCCGCGCTGTCGACCTCAGCCGGTGGTTTTACCATGGGCGGGGTGCCATGTCCTATGTGGCGGGCGGACTGCTCGTCTTTCTGGGACTCGTCCTGCTCAAAGCCATTCCGCTGCCGGCGTGCCTCTCCGCTCTCTCCTCCCCCCAGGTTTCCTTTCTCGGCCGTTGGATGCATCCTCTCTTCCGCTCCAGAACCATCCCGTCCAAGGTCCTTCTGGGCATGGCCACAGGGCTCATTCCCTGCTGCCTGTCCTGGGCCATGATCGTAACGGCGGCCTCCACGGGACATCCTGTCCAGGGATTTGTCACCATGGTGCTCTTTGGATGCGGAACCGTACCTCCCCTTTTCTTCACCGGTCTTTGCGCTTCGTTCCTTTCACAAAGAGTGCGCTTTCTGGGCGAAAAAGTCGCCGGCATCTCCATTGTCTTCATGGGTATCGTTTTTCTGTTGCGGGGATTCCGCATCCTTGGCTGACCCCCTGACACATATCAAGAACCCGCCTCAGGAGCTCACTGCAGAGCCCCACGATGCTCAACGGAGGTTCTGCAACCTCTGTGGACTCCCCGTAGGACGTTCCCGAGCAGAGCGCAACCTCAAAGGTACGAGCTATAGATTTTGCTGCATCGGCTGTATGCATGTGTTTGAAATCCTCTTCAACGACCCGCAGGCCCAGGGTGTGGATTTCCGAAGCACCGAGCTCTACCGCGTCTGCGTGGATTCAGGGATTATCCCGCGCAACGAGGAAGACCTGCTCCAGATTCAAGATATGCCCGAAAAGAGGCAGGGGAGCGCCCCGCTGCCGGAAGGCACTCCCCGGGAATTCGAGGCGGGCCTGGCAAAGGAATTGATGCTTCATGTGGACGGCATGTGGTGCACCGCCTGTTCCTGGCTCATCGAGGAGGTACTGCGCAAGTCTCCCGGAATCGTGAAGGTCCAAGTCTTCTTCCTGTCAGATCTTGCCCGGATCGCCTACCTGCCGCACCGGATTGCCCCGCAGGACATTCTTTCCGGCATCAGGAAGCTCGGCTACACGGCGCGCCCGGCCGGCGAAGATCACCCGCCGATGATGCAGGAAAGGAAAAATCAGCTTCTGCCCCTGGGCATATCGGCTATATTGACCGCCAATGTCATGATGCTTTCCTTCGTTCTCTATTTCGGATTTTTCCAGGACCTCGGAGAGGGAGCCATCGGCTATCTTTCATATCCTCTCTGGCTCCTCGCCACCCCCGTGGTCTTCTACGGTGGGTACCCCATCCTGAAGAGGGCGTTCCTGGGGCTGCGGCACGTGAGCGCTTCCATGGATACCCTCATTGCGGTGGGCTCCCTTTCAGCATATTTCTACAGCCTTGGGGGACTCGTGACCGGCAGTCTGCATTTATATTTCGATACGGCTGCCATGCTCATCACCATCGTTCTTCTGGGAAGGTTTATCGAGCTCCGGGCGAGAGATACCGTGTCACAGGGCATTACGGAACTCTATTCCCTCTCGCGGGGAAAGGTGCGGTTGTGCCTGGGAAAAATCGAAAAGTGGGTCGCGTCGGAGGCGGTGGAAGTGGGAGACACCTTCCGGGTTTCAGCGGGAGAACGGATTCCTCTGGATGCGTTGGTCCTGGAGGGTACGGGCGAAGTGGATGCATCCTTCCTGTCAGGGGAGTCCCGCCCCATGAAGAAGAACAGCGGAGAAACCGTTATGGGGGGCACCCTGCTTCTGGGGGGAGAGCTCCATCTCCAGGCTGTCCGCACCGGCAGCGAAAGCACCATTGGCCAGATGATCGTCCTCATGCAGGACGCCCTCTCGGCGAAAAATTCCTTTGAAGTCCTGGCAGACCGGTTGACGCGCTTCTTTGTCCCCATCGTTCTGCTCCTGGCTGCAGGAACAGCGGGCTGGGGATGGATCGTACAAGGATTGCCTTCCCATGAAGGACTCCTGCGCGCCGTAACGGTGCTGGTGATCACCTGCCCCTGCGCCCTGGGGATCGCAACTCCCCTCGCCAAGGTCGCAGCCATTGGAGCCGGCAGGTCCCGAGGGATACTCATCCGCGATCCCTCGGCTCTGGAAAGAGCCAGGGACCTGGACGTGCTCATCTGCGATAAAACGGGGACCCTCACGGAGGGCGTTTTCTCACTGCAGAAGATCGTCACCAGGGGAATGCCCGAACACGAGGCTCTCGCCCGGGTAGCCTCCATTGAAACCGGCGCCAGGCACTTCATTGCCAGGGAGATCCTGCGCAGAGCCCGAGAGCTCTCCCTCGTGCCGGAGGAGGCGACCTGCCTCGAATACTTCGAGGGGCTGGGGGCAAGGGGGTGCATCCGTGGCGCCCCCACAGCCGTTGGAAACCGGGCATTCATGAAGCGGGAAGGACTTGCGTGCCCCCGCGACATGGATGATGCCGCAAGAAAACTGGAAAGCGACGGGAATACGGTCCTGTTTTTCGGCTGGGAAGGTGAGGTCCAGGGTTACCTGGCGTTTGGAGACAGCATCAAGGCAGGCGCGGCAGAATCCCTGAGGCAAATGCAGCAAAGGGGCTTGACTGTCCACCTGGTTTCGGGAGATTCTCAGCAAACCACTCAGGCCGTGGCGCAGCGCCTGGGTATGGAGCATTTCCGGGGGCAGTCTCTACCGGGAGACAAGGTAGAAATCATTCGAAGGTTGCAGCGGCAAGGGCATCGGGTGGGCATGGTGGGGGATGGAGTCAACGATGCCGCGGCGCTCGCTCAAGCGGATGTGGGAATCGCCCTCGGGACGGGCTCCAACATTCTCCAGGAGGCTTCAGACATCACCCTCATGACGGGACATCCCGAGAAGCTCCTGGAAGTGCTGGATCTGTCGCACCTGACGGTGCGCATCATCCACCAGAATCTCTTTTTCGCTTTTTTTTACAATGTTCTCGGCATCCCCCTGGCTGTGGCGGGAATGCTGAATCCCATCGTGGCTGTCGTGGCAATGTTCGCCAGCAGCCTCACGGTGATTGGAAACACGTTGCGCATTTCAAGAAAGCATCATGGAAGGAGAACCGTATGAAGAGACTGCATCGGCTCGGATCGGGAATTTTTGTTGCTCTCATGCTTTTGTCCTTCGGCGTGAACGCCTTTGCCGCTGAAGAGAAAGCAAAGACACCGGTAAACCCCGTCGTTGTCATAAAGACATCCCTGGGGGAAATCCGGGTGGAGCTCTTTGAAGACAAGGCACCGGCCACGGTGAAGAATTTCTTGCGCTATGCCGACGAAAAATTTTACGACGGTACCGTATTCCACAGAGTCATCGACGACTTCATGATCCAGGGGGGCGGCTTCGGTCCGGACATGAGAAAGAAGGACACCCACGAGCCCATCAAGAATGAAGCCTCCGCAGAATTGAAGAATGATCGCGGCACCATCGCCATGGCCAGGACAAACATTGTGGACAGTGCCACATCCCAGTTTTTCATCAACGTGAAGGACAATGCCTTTCTGAACCACAAGGACAATACCCCGCAGGGATTCGGCTACGCTGTTTTTGGAAAAGTGATCGAAGGCATGGACGTGGTGGACAAGATCAAGAAGGTTGAAACGACCAACATGGGCAGCTACCAGAATGTGCCCAAAAATCCCGTCGTGATCGAAAGCGTCACGCGGTTGAAATAAGCGCTTCACGGCGGAAAGGGGACGAAGCCTTTCCGCCTGCACGGGAAGGGGCTGACACCCGGGAGCTTGCGACGTCATTTTTCCAGTGGAATGTGCATGTTGCGAAAAGATTTAGCATATGCTACAAAACGGCAGCTTTCGACACAGACATATTTCGAGTGCGGGAGGGGATGGAAAGCCCCGGAAGAAATCGTTCCGCACCGTTCCGGATTCATGACTGAAGGGTGACGCATGGAAGCCAAGTATTTACCGAAAACACTGGAAAAAAAGTGGCAGGACTTCTGGGAGAAGGAAGAGCTCTTCAAGGTACAGGAAGACCCCTCCCGTGAAAAATTTTTCCTTTTGGAGATGTTTCCCTACCCTTCGGGCAGGATCCACATGGGGCACGTGCGCAATTACTCCATTGGGGACGTCCTGGCCCGATTTCTGAGAATGCAGGGTTACAACGTTCTGCATCCCATGGGCTGGGACGCGTTCGGAATGCCCGCGGAAAACGCCGCCATCAAAGCCGGCACACACCCGGCCAAATGGACCTATGAAACCATCGACTACATGCGCAGCCAGCTCAAAAAGCTGGGCTTTTCCTACGACTGGTCGCGTGAAATCGCCACCTGCCATGTGGGCTACTACCGCTGGGAGCAGCTCTTTTTCCTCAAGATGTACGAGCAGGGCCTGGCCTACCGGCGGAGTTCCTACGTCAACTGGTGCGAAACGTGCCACACCGTGCTGGCCAACGAACAGGTGGAAGGCGGCGCCTGCTGGCGTTGCGATCAACCCGTCATCCAAAAAGAGATGGACCAGTGGTTTTTCAAAATCACTGACTACGTGGATGAGCTTTTGGATTACACCCACAAGCTGCCCGGCTGGCCGGAGCGGGTCCTTGTCATGCAGCAGAACTGGATCGGCAAGAGCTACGGCAGTAAGCTGATTTTCCCTCTGGAATCCGGCGACGGCGAGATCACCGTTTTCACCACAAGGGCAGACACGTTGTTCGGTGCGACTTTCATGAGCATCGCACCGGAGCACCCCCTGGTGGAGAGGCTCAGCCGGGGAACGCCTCAAGAAGAAGCGGTGCGGCAGTTCGTGGAGCAGGCCAAACTTTCCAAGCGCAGTGACCGTGAAACGGAGCTCATGGAAAAAGAAGGTGTTTTCACGGGAAGCACCTGCATCAATCCCGCAACGGGTGAGAAAATGCCCATTTACGTGGCCAATTTCGTGCTCATGGCCTACGGAACAGGGGCGGTCATGGCAGTGCCTGCCCACGATCAACGGGATTTCGAATTTGCGCGCAAGTATGACCTTCCCATGAAAGTCGTCATCAAGCCTCAGGACGCCGCTGAGCCTCCCCGGCTGGAGGATCTCACGGCAGCCTTTGAAGAGGACGGCGTCCTGGTCCATTCGGACCGGTTCAGCGGGATGGCCTCAGCCCAGGCGAGGGAAGCCATCACGGCGGAACTGGCGGAAAAAGGGCGCGGTGAGCGCACCGTCCAATACCGTTTGCGCGACTGGGGGATATCCCGCCAGCGCTACTGGGGAGCCCCGATTCCCATCATCTACTGCGACAAATGCGGTGCGGTTCCGGTTCCGGTAGAGGACCTCCCCGTGGTGCTTCCCACCGACGTGGCCCTCCTCCCCAATGGGGCATCGCCTCTGCCCGTTCACGAGCCCTTCTTCAAGACCACCTGCCCCCGATGCAGCGCTCCGGCGCGGCGGGAGACAGACACCATGGACACCTTTGTGGAATCCTCCTGGTATTTTGCGCGATTTGCTTCCGCAGGATATGAGGACGGGCCCCTGGACTTCGACCGGGTAAAATACTGGCTGCCGGTGAATCAGTACATTGGGGGCATCGAGCATGCGGTGCTGCATCTGCTGTATTCCCGTTTCTTCACCAAAGTTCTGAGAGACATGGGATACCTGGCCGTGGACGAGCCCTTCGAAAATCTGCTCACCCAGGGGATGGTCATCAAGGACGGTTCCAAGATGAGCAAATCCAAGGGCAACGTGGTGGATCCCGATGAGATGATTCAGGCTTATGGGGCCGATACCGTTCGCCTTTTCTGCCTCTTTGCCGCGCCCCCCGAAAAGGACCTGGAATGGAACGAGCAGGGGGTGGAAGGCTCCTTCCGATTCCTGTCGCGCGTCTGGAGGATCGTATCGGAGAATGCAGAGACTCTGCTGAACGCGTCGGCCTATTCCGGCAACGGGGAGCTGCCCAAGGCTCTGTCGGATCTCCATCGCAAGACCCATCAGACCATAAAGAAGGTGACGGAAGACATCCGGGACCGCTTCCACTTCAACACCGCTATTGCCTCGGTCATGGAACTCGTGAACCAGATCTACCAGGTTCTGGAGTCTCCCCCGAAAGAAGATATGCTCTGGCCGGTGGTGAAGGAGGCTGTCGAAACCGTGGTCCTGCTCATTTCTCCCATCGTTCCTCACATCGCCGAGGAGCTTTGGCGTGCACTGGGCCATACCACGAGCATC
>DAIQOB010000032.1:9440-12988 GCA_036788075.1 Syntrophobacteraceae bacterium | reverse complement strand
AACGGATGGGGGTGGAGGTGGAGCTCCAACATGGATACGTCCTTGCCCGAGCCAATCGGCTCAAGGGTGCTTCCATCAGCTTTGACCAGGTGACCGTCACGGGAACGGAAAACCTCATGATGGCCGCAGCACTGGCCGACGGAATCACGACCCTGAAGAACGCAGCCCGCGAGCCGGAAGTCGTGGCCCTGGCGGAATACCTGCGGCTGATGGGCGCCCGCATCGAAGGTGACGGAACCGATGTAATCACCATCGAGGGAGTTGAGGAGCTTTCACCCGGCAGGATCCGCGTCATTCCCGATCGTATCGAGGCCGGCACCTACCTGGTTGCTGCAGGAATCACCGGAGGACGTCTCAAGCTCAATGCCTGTCAGCCGACACACCTGGAAGCCGTGATTCGAAAACTGGAAGCGGCGGGACTGTCCATAACCGCCGAGGAGGACTCCCTCCTCGTGAGCGCCAACGGCCCCCTGCAAAGTGTCGACGTCAAGACTTCACCCTATCCGGCTTTCCCCACGGATATGCAGGCCCAGTTCATGTCCTTGATGACCCTGGGCAATGGCGTCAGCGTCATCATCGAGCAGATCTTTGAAAACCGCTTCATGCACGTCCTGGAACTGAAACGGTTGGGAGCGGACATCGAACTGGATGGACGCACGGCTATCGTGCGAGGAGTGAAAAAGCTCTCTGGGGCGCCGGTCATGGCCACCGACCTCCGCGCCTCAGCATCCCTGGTGCTGGGGGCCCTGGCAGCCGAGGGAACTACGGAAGTCAACCGCATCTATCATCTGGACCGTGGATACGAAGCCATGGAGAAAAAACTTGCTGCCGTGGGGGCCAGAATCCGGCGAGAAAAGGAATGACCTGAATTGAGCCGAAATACTTCGGAATCCCCGGTGTGCAGCCCCGAGGATTCTCCGGCTCACCAGAAGAGCGCTCTTTTGTTTCGGACAACCCGCCCCCTCATCGTTCTGACGCTTGCCTTTGTAGGGGGGATGCTTCTGGAGCGCTTACGTCCCCTTCCGCTTTCCAACACTGCTTTTGCCGTTTTCCTGTGTGCACTCCTTGCCGCCCTCCTCGTGGCTGGACGGATCAACCGCCTGTCGTGCCATTGCGTCCTGCTGCCGTCCCTGTTTTTTGCAGTGCTGGGTGCATGGTCTGCGGCTCTGTCTTCACCTGTTCTGCCCAATCCTCAGGAGATCGCTCCATTTTTCGATCGCCCGCAAACGCTCTACCTGGCAGAAGTCCGATCTCCCCCTGAATTTTATCCTGACAAAGCGCGCCTCCCCGTGACCCTGGTGAAGGGCTTTTGGCAAGGCGAGAGCATAGAGATAGGGTGCGGCGTCATTCTCACCCTGAAGGTGGAGCCGCACACCCTTTCCACATGGTTGCCCGGTGACCGGATCCTGGTGCGACTGTCTCTCAAACCCTTCCGGGATTATCAAAACCCGGGAGCCTACCCCTACGCAAGGCAGCAGGCTGAACGAGGCTTTTTCGGAAGGGCCTATCTTCCCGACGAACGCTGGATCATCAGACTCCCCCCCTCCCAAAGGCTCTTTCCCTTCTCGGTCCTTCACTCCCTGGCAAACCGTCTGGAGACCTTTCGCCAGGGAGCCTACGTGTATTTGACGGAGAAGCTGCAGCCGGACACCGCCAATTTTTATGCAGCGCTCCTTCTGGGCTACCGGGGCACCCTCTCGGCGGCATGGAACGATCATCTCAACAGAGCGGGCGTGACGCACCTTCTCTCCATCTCGGGGCTGCACCTGAGCCTGGTCGGCATGAGCGTCCTGTGGCTCATTTCCCGCCTGGTCCGCTATCTGTATCCCACATGGCTCATGCGATACAGCGACCGGCACATCGCTCTCTGGGGAGCATTGTGTGCGGCCTTGCTGTACGCCCTCATCAGCGGCCTTGCCCTTCCCACCTGGAGATCGGGGCTCATGCTTCTGCTCCTTTTCGCGGCGCTCTGCCTTTACCGATCGAATGACGCCATGACGTCCCTTGCCGCAGCAGCCTTCGTCATTTTACTCATGGCACCCAACAGCCTTTGGCAGATCTCCTTTCAGCTGTCCTTTGCCGCCATGCTGGGCATGTTCATTCTCTATCCCCGTTTCCAGCGCATTCAAAACGACATCCCCGTCTTCAAGTCCACCCTGGAACATCCCATGGGCAGGCTCTTGAGCCCGTTTACAGAGGCGTTTTCGGTTTCCCTGGCCGCAAACATCATGGTTCTGCCCCTTTGTGCCTATCACTTTTACGGCATTTCCCCGGCTGGGCTCCTGTCCAATATAGTGCTCGTTCCCCTGGTGGGATTCCTGGTTCTTCCCACGGGCTTGGCGGGAGTCGCTCTCTTGGCGCTGAATGAAAATCTCGCTCATCTTTGCCTGGTGACAGGGGGATTTTTTCTAGAGTTGTCTCAGAAGATCATTCTCTGGTTCAGCAGCCTTTCGTGGGCTTATTTCTGGGTGGGAACCGTTTCCCTGCTCTCCATAACGATCTACTACATTGTACTTGCCATCCTGCTGACCCGGTGGGGATGGCGACGGAAGGCGGGCGCAGCCCTCGCAGCCCTGGCACTCCTGATTTGTACAGAATGCTTTTTGCAGCGCGCGTCCACCGCTCATGGAAGCAATCGGCAGCTGACGGTCCATGTCATCGATGTGGGCCAGGGGACGTCGACACTCCTTCAGTTTCCCAACGGCCAATCCATGCTCGTAGATGGGGGTGGCTTTCTCGACGACTCCTTCGACGTGGGGAAATCCGTCCTGGCACCATTTCTCTGGCATTTGGGCTTGGGAAAAATTGACTACGTGGTCCTCTCCCATGATCACCCCGACCACAAAAACGGGCTGCGCTTCATTCTTACGCAGTTCACAGTGGGAGAATACTGGGAAAGCGGCATTCAGGACGGCACGAGCAATGGTGATGAATTTGCCGATTTGGCTTCAAGACGCTCCATACCGGTGAAACGCCTGGATCAAATCCAGGGAGAGCACGACATCGGGGGGTGTAAAGTCCGTCTGCTCCATCCGACTCCTGCTTACATTCAAAAGGGATGGCAGGGAGCCAATCTCAACAATATCTCCCTCGTCCTCCAGGTTGATCATGGGAACACGCGGGTCATTCTTCCAGGAGATATTGATGCTTCGGTGGAACGTCTGCTTTTTGACAACCCGGCCCCCGAGGGATTAGAGGTGCTTCTCATCTCCCCCCATCACGGAAGCCGCCATTCCAACAGCAGTCTCCTTTTCGAACGGGTCAAGCCCAGGGCGGTTATCTTTTCGTGCGGTTACCAGAATGGTTTCGGTTTTCCGGCTGCGGCAGCCTTGGAAAAGTGCCACGCGATCTGTATCCCATACCACCGAACGGACCTGGAGGGAGCCATTCAGGCGATCTCGGACGGTGACGAGTGGATAATTTTCCCGAGCACACCCCGGCGGGATCAATAGATTCGTAACATCCTAATTTTACAATTGGAATTTCTTATTTTTGAAATATTGAGTTTCACGGCTTGCTTTCGACCGGAAAATGCTATAGGGTGGCCC
>DAIQOB010000032.1:0-9340 GCA_036788075.1 Syntrophobacteraceae bacterium | reverse complement strand
GTCTCCATACCCCCGAGATCGAGGCAACGGTCATTTCCTGAGGTCGGTGTGTTCATTGGACAAGCGAGATCCGTGATGACAGAGTGGTTCAAGGAAAAAATCTGTCTCACAACACAGAAAGCGGAAGGTGTTACAGTCCTCCCCTTTCCCTTACCAACCCGTGCACAAAGGAAGAAAGAATGACGAAAAACATCGGAATGTTATCCATTTATTGCCTGGCCACTATGTTCTGTCAACTTCCCATCGCCGCATATTCTTCCCCCAATCCAGACAATTCGGACCTGCATCGAGTGACGGTGAGCGCCTACACCAACAGTTCCAGGTGTACCGACTCCACACCCGGTCGTACCGCTTCTTCCATGCGTATCAGGCCGGAGCACTACCGGAAGGTGGTCGCATTGAGTCACGATCTGGCGAGAAACTACGAATTTGGCGACCGATTCTATCTTGTGGTCAATGGAAAAAGCCACCTGGTGGAATTCCAGGACCTCATGCCCAAAAAGCACAAGAACAAGATTGACTTCCTCCTGCCCTCAAGACGAGACTGCATGCGCTTTGGAGTGACACAGGGAGTTCTGATTCCCGCGGTGGACTGAGCGATTGATGCCCGCCACACGGAAAGATCTCCCTAAATATAAAAAGATTTCAATTCAATTCTTACGCATGCTTTCGATCCGGATTTGACCGTTGCCCCGAAAACAATGCAGAAGACACGGCCCCATCTTTCCCTGGAGGTTTGAGCGAGGCAGTGTGTTTACTGCCGATAGTCTGCCTCACGACGGACCGACAATTTTGTAAACCCTCGCGTACCTTTTTGTAGACCGTCCTGAAAGCCTTTCCCAGGCTCCCTTCCCTGAGTCGTTCCATCAATATCCCCTGACACGCATAAAGCTGCGAAAATGTTCTGGCATCAATGCGTCCTGGACTGGCAGTACCCCGAAAACATCTGGAGAATCATGAGATTCCTCATCGCGGCAGCAATGGCAGAAGGTCCACTTTGGAGTCCCCACGAGTTCAACAGCCCTCGGCCAACTGCTGAAAAGGTCTCATACTCCAAGAGAAATAACTCAATTTAACTAGTTTAATGAAATATCATCACATTCTTCTCTGCTGGGCATGGGGCCCTCTGGCGCGGCCTGGCGCCGCGGCCACTACTCCTCCTGAGCCATTGGCACATGAATTGCTGATTAGATAGCTCAACTCAACAAGGAGCTTGATATGATGACTTCATTACAAATTCTTTCTGGCCTTTCGGTAGGCTTCATGGGCTTCCACATTATTGGCGAAAGTCCAGTACCTGGATGCAGTGCCCTGTTCATAGCAGGATTCTTGATCCTGGCAGGCATCGACCGTCTGTCTCAGCTGAAGGAATAGGCAGAAGACTCGGCCAGACATCGAGGCTCAAGAGCAATGATAAAAGGCTAATTGATTTGAATGGTAATGAGTTTCGAACTTTTGAACGTCAGGCTCCAGCCTGACGTTTTTTATTTTCCCATCCTTATTTGGCCGCAAAGACGTTCGAACATGCCATCAGCCCATGGCCCTGGTATACTGGAAGCGGTTCTTTTCCACACCTTGGCCCCACCTTCAAAGAGGATGAATCGTGACAACGAAAGATCTCACTCCGTCCATTGACTGGAGACGGTTGCTTCAGGAATTCGAGGATTTCCACCCAGGCGATGAGGACTGTCAGACGGGGTGCGATGCCTTTACTGCATCGCTCATCCATCCCACTCCGAAATTTGTAGAACTCTTCCTCCAAAAGAAATTACAAAAGGGTCTGCTCACGTACGAAGAAACCGTTCGAGCCCTCTATTTTTACCTCCTGGAAAAAAGATACGACGAAAGACTCAATTTACTCCATTTCGCTTTTCATGTTTTCGATGACGCCACACAACTCCCGGAGGACGTCATCAACCGCACCCCTTTTCCGCATGAGGAAGGACTGCCCAGTTACCGGCACGCCAACGATCCAGACTATCGGATCGCGCCTTGCCCCCCGGCCGGAGAGGAAACAATGTGACGCAAAGCACAACACTCAACAACAGCGACGTCTCATTCCCACGGCGGAGGATGATCAAGGCTTCCGAACTTTTATCGACCCAGCCCTCCGCGCGAGAAAGCGCATGGATCTGCTTCCCCGCCTACGCTCAGGTATTCATGAATTGTCGTATGAATTCAGAAACTTTCTTTTTTCCTCTCACAACCCCGTAGTGGCCTTCGCACAGGATGTCCGCCTGCAGGTTCAATAGAATCTCCAGGGAGCGCAGATAATCCTCACGCTGAGAAAGCAAATCGGGGTGAAGGGGGCCATGGACATCCTGAGCAAACACGACCTTATTCCCCTGAGATTCCGTCACATAGACCATGGAGCCGGGAGAATGACCCGGGGTATGGAGGGCCAGTATCTCTCGCCCACCCAGGGGAATCTTCTGCTGAGAGCCCGAAACTTTTATGTCGACGGGAAACGCTTCCATGGGGGACCCATACCAGGAAGCCGCCGTCACATGGGGATCCCCTCTTTCAAGAAAGGGCGCATCCAGCTCGTGGGCTACGGTTTTGAAAGCAAGGATTTCTTTCAACGCCTTGATCCCGCCGGTGTGGTCAAAATGACAGTGGGTAATCAGCAGATACTCGATGGCTTCAGGGGAGATTCCACACTTTCGAATGTTGTTCAGAATCCGGTTCTGGCCGTAGCCGCATCCGGCATCGACCAGGGCTGCATGGTCATTAAAGCAGATCAGGTAAACGGCCGCATCCTGAGGGGCACTGTATTCTCCTCCTCCTACCTGGTAAATTTCGTTCGTTATTTTCATCTTTGCAGTCTCCTCCATCTTGTCACATTTGCAAACAGCTGGTAGTCCATTTTACTTCGCATTTTGTGGACATGGTTTTTATTTTTTTAATGAAAAGCTTAATGCTAAGCACGACAAAAGCCGAAATAAGCGTCAAGAAATCGATACTCACTACATGTTCACAAAAGGTCGATTTGATGGCGAAAATCATCTCCGCCGCTTCCAGGGCACATTTCTCTAGACAAAGTTGTTTGAGTTTGGGGGATGATGAGATATGGTATCGGGAAGGCTTCATCCCTCTCGAGATACCTCTTTCATCTTTTTTCTGCACAGGGTAGCCAACATGGAAGATCCGGTGGCATTGTTATGAAATTCTATCCCACTTTATTTAAATTGTACCCCGATTTTTCCAGACAGACACAGGTGTCGAAGATGCCTCCCCAAGCGGTCTGCGATCCACCCCCCACGGGAATACCCACATTCCCGAGAAACAATTGGAACATCACTGCCGCGATCGCCAGCATCATCCTGCTGGGATATATAGGGTTTCTGCTCTTCGCCAATTATCTTTCGCAGATGCAGCTGCAGGAGGCTGCCCTTGATCAACTGAAACAGGACATGGAGAAGCGCTCCCTAGCAGTGAGTTATTTTTACTATGAACGCAAAAACGATTTGAGGGATTTACAAGAAAACCGAAGTATTTTTTCTTTCTTTCACAGCAAAGCACTCGGCATGTCCATGGAATACGGACTCCAGGCGTCTCTTTACAGTGTGTCGGAGGCGTTCAACCGAATCCTGAGCGACAAAACTCTGGACAAGGAAAAAATATACAAAGAGATCGCTTTCATCAACAAAGATGGGCAGTTGCTGTCGGGAGTCTCATCCCAGGAATCGAAGTTGAAGGATGAGCATGACCTCTCGCACCTCCTCGCACCTGAGCTTTCAGATGCGACCATTCTTGTGGACCCGGACAAACAAAATCAGGACGTACTGCTGTCCATCGCCTACTACTACAAACAGAGCTATCAAGGCCAAATTGTCGCGTGGGTTTCGGCACAACCCGTGTACAAGCATCTCGTAAAGGAAACAAACAGCACGAGCAGGCGAACCATTTACATCGTGTCCAACTATGGCAGCCTCAATCTCCCCTCGGATGTCCAGCAAACTCTTAACCAATACAAGGTGGGTGAGATCATTGACCTGCCGGCAGGCAAGATTTACCGCCTAAAACCCTCTTCCGGACAGGGAAGCGATGAGGAGCTCATCATGGGAAGAGTTCCCATCAAAGGGACTCCTTTCTCCCTGGTGGTGCTCTCCCCCGCGGCGGAAATATTCGGCATTACGGCCCCGTGGCGCCTTCCCGTCGCCATGGGCATCCTGTCATTGATTGTCCTGGCGGGGACCGCGCTGGCCTGGAGGATCAACACGCACAACCTCATCCTCCGAGCACGACTCGAAGAGACTGCCAAGAGCAAGCAGGATGTCGAGGGGAAAAATGTGCAGCTCCAAAAGGAAATCGGCGAGCGCAGGAAGGCACAATCCGCATTGATGGAGTCCGAACAAAAATACCGCCTGCTTGTGGAAAATACCAATGAGGGGATTTTTATCCACCAGGACGGCTTCATCAAGTTCCCCAATCCCCACCTGTCGACCATTACGGGGTATACGCCCGAGGAATTGACCAGCATGTCTTTCATGGACCTCCTGCACCCGGACGAGAGAACGGCAGCCATGGAAAGGCTTTTGAGAACGTTGCGGGGAGACGAGCCATCCGGAACGCATATCTACAGGGCCAGAAACAAGAAGCGAGAGCAGCTCTGGTTTGAGGTCAACGCCATCCTGCACACTTGGGAAAAAAAGACGGCCACACTCCATTTTATACGGGACATCACCCCCCAGAAGAACCTGGAGGCCCAACTGCTCCATGCTCACAAAATGGAGGCGGTGGGGACCCTGGCCGGGGGCATTGCCCACGACTTCAACAATCTGCTCCAGGCTATTCAAGGATACTCGGAACTGCTCCTCATGGACCAGGAGTCCGATGCAGCCCATCATCCCTACCTTCAAGAAATTTTCGGTGCCGCTCAGCGCGGTGCAGATCTCACTCGACAGTTGCTGACCTTCAGCCGAAAGATTGAGAGCAAGCTCCGCCCCATGGATTTGAACCAGGAGATCGTTCAGCTGCGCAAGCTTCTGGATCGGACCATCCCAAAGATGATCAGCATCGAGTTGCATCTTGCTGGAGACTTGCATTCCGTCAATGCCGATCCAGCCCAAATCGAGCAAGTGCTCATGAACCTGGCCGTCAATGCCCGGGATGCCATGCCTCTGGGCGGCAAGCTGCTCATTTGCACCAAGAACGTTTTCCTGGATGAATCCTATTGCAAGACTCATATGGGAGCCACCCCCGGAAGCTATGTAATGCTCCAGGTGTCGGACACGGGGCACGGGATGGACTCGGCGACACTCGCACGCATCTTTGAGCCTTTTTTCAGCAGCAAAGGCATCGGCAAGGGAACAGGGCTTGGCCTCTCCATGGTTTACGGTATCGTCAGCAGTCACGGAGGCTATATTTCCTGCGAAAGTCAGCCCGGCGAGGGAACGACCTTTGAGATTTATCTGCCGACCATTGACGAAGCGGAAACGAAAGATGAAGCCCAAACCGATCCCGTCAAGGCCATGAAAAAGGGTTCCGAGACGATTCTGCTCGTCGATGATGAGGACTACATCAGGGATCTGGGAAATCAGATCCTGAGCAAGTTCGGATACTCCATTTTGATGGCCGAAAACGGGCAGGTCGCTCTCGATATGTATCGGAGTCTTTGGAAATCCATTGACCTGGTGCTCCTTGACCTCATCATGCCCGGAATCAGCGGCGCGGAATGTCTCAAGGAACTGCGGACCATCAACCCCGAGGTGAAAGTCGTCGTCATCAGCGGCTATTCACCCGACGGTTCGACAGATGAGCTCTTCCAGTTGGGAGCGCGCGGGTTTATCAGCAAGCCTTATCAAATGACCCAGATGCTGCAGGTGACGCGCGAGGTGCTGGATAGCCCAGCGGAGCTGCACTGAAAGAGCATCGAGACAGGGGTTTGCCGTGAAGCGCCGGGGCGGGGCTGGGATGGAGGACTGTAGAGGAAATTGATTATGGATTGGAAATTCGCCACCTTCAACGTCAACGGTATTCGGGCGCGTTTACCCATAGTTCTTCAGTGGTTGAAGGACCAGGAACCCCATGTCCTCTGCATGCAGGAGATAAAATCGCAGGAGAAGGATTTTCCCCTGGCTGCTTTTCAGGAAGCCGGTTACGTCGTAAGCTTGAGAGGGCAAAAATCCTTCAACGGAGTGGCCATTGCCTGCAGGGCCCAGCCGGAGGAGATTCTATACCGGCTCGATGATGAAGATTCGGACGATGAAGCCCGTTTTATCGCCGCAAAGGTCGATGGCGTATGGGTCGTCAATACCTATGTTCCTCAGGGGAGATCCCCTGAGCATCCCGCATTCCAGTTCAAGCTGGCTTTTCTGGCCAGACTGAAGCGATGGTTCCAGGAGAAATTCCAACCGGATTCTCCCCTTGTTTGGGCCGGAGACATCAATGTGGCTCCAGAAGCCTTGGACGTTTTCGATCCTCAGCGCCTGGAAGGAGAGGTGGGCTTCCACCCTGATGAACGGGCGGCACTGGAGCACGTCAAAGCCTGGGGCTTGGTAGACCTCTACAGGAAACACCACCCTTCTGAAAAGCAGTTCACATTCTGGGACTACCGGCTGCCCATGAGCTTCAAGCGGAATTTGGGCTGG
The DNA here is from genome assembly GCA_036788075.1 of Syntrophobacteraceae bacterium. Classification (GTDB taxonomy): domain Bacteria; phylum Desulfobacterota; class Syntrophobacteria; order Syntrophobacterales; family Syntrophobacteraceae; genus Desulforhabdus. The sequence goes on along the minus strand of DAIQOB010000032.1, from coordinate 2,747 downwards.
CGGCTGGACCACATATGGGTGACGGAGCCCATGGCGAAAGCGTCTGTCGACTGCTCTGTAGACACTCAGCCACGAGGATTGGACAAGCCAAGTGATCACACCCCGGTTTGGGCCGTTTTCAATCTGTCGCACCTTCAGTCGGGGGAATGACAAAAGCTTCAGAGAAGTCATTGTCATTCCCAGCGATTGTCTTCTTTATATTTCAAGTCGATGTAATGCATCGACCTGCGATCCGTGGTGAAAACACTCATGAAGCCATTTACAAAACTGATGATCAACGCCCCCAAAATGGCCGACCAGACCCCTTCCACCTGAAACCCGGGCATGAGAACGGATGCCACCTTGAGCAGGAAGGCATTGATGATCAATGTGAACAGCCCCAGAGTAAGAATGTTGACGGGAAGTGTGAGAAGAACAAGGAGCGGCCGCAGGAAAGCGTTGAGAATACCCAGTGCGGCTGCTCCCAGCAGCGCGGAAAAAACACCCTTCACATGAATGCCGTCCAAAAGATACGCGGCACATAGAATAGCCAGCGTCAGCACCAGCCATCGGATCAACCAACCGAGGTTCATACCTGCCCTCCCGGCAAAATCAATTCACTTGGGCTGGATTTCCATCGGGGCCGACCTTCAAGCCCTCACCCGCATGGGCATTGACGAACAGCTCCAGGACCACCCAGCCGACAAACAAAGGAATCGTTGTGAAAAGTGTGCTGAATTTCACGACTCCCTCCAGATCCTTGCTAACCAATTGAAATATCTTTTGTAATTTAGGATTAAAGATAATCATGTCATTGAGAAAGTCAAACAGCCGTCCTCACCGCCGCAGGGATGAGCGGGAACGTGGAATCGATCCTCCCCGGGCGGCCCAAGGTTTCCCCACGGCGTCGAGCATGAAGGGAGCCTCCCGTCCGATCTCCTTCCGCCCCAGGCAATCAACCGTTTTCGCCCGCTTCCATGCAGGTTTTGTCCCTCGGCAGATCGGCTCCCACCGGTAGCGTTCAATTGACACCATTCTCGATAGTTGTTATGCCTCCACGACCAGATATACCCATATGACGACTGCAGCATCCATGGCTGGCCGGACTCCGGGTTCTCCGCCCCTGAACCGGGCGCCGGGCAGATCTTCAGGGCATTACAATCAGAATGGATCGAAAGAACCTATGGACACTGGACAATCCCTCACTCAAGCCCCCATTCCCAAACTCATCCGTAAAATCGCTTTGCCTGCCAGCGTAGGGTTCTTTTTCAACACGATGTACAATGTCGTCGACACCTACTTTGGCGGGCTCATCTCCACTCAGGTTGTAGCGGCGCTTTCCCTTTCCTTTCCGGTTTTTTTTGTCATCATCGCGCTGGGGAGCGGCATGGCCACCGGAGCAACGGCTCTCATCGCGACGGCCACGGGAGAGGACAACCCTCACGCCGCCCGAGTCTTTGCCGTCCAGAGCGTCACATGCGGAATCCTTCTCTCCGCCATGATCACGCCCGTCGGCATGCTCATCTCCCCTTTCCTGTTCTCCCTGCTTGGGGCTTCAGAGAGGTACCTGGAGATCTGTCTGAGCTACATGAACGTCATCTTCTGGGGAGCGGTCTTTTTCATGCAGACTTATATGCTCAATGCGATTTTGAATGCACACGGGAACACCAAGCCCTACCGAAATTTTCTCATTTTTGGGTTCTGCATGAATGTCGTACTCGACCCGTGGTTCATTTATGGCGGACTCGGAGTCCCCCCCATGGGGACAGCCGGCATTGCTCTCGCAACTGTGGTCGTCCAAGGGATGGGGTGCATCTACCTGGGAGCCAAGGTACTGGAATCCGGGTTTCTCGGCGGAATGACCTGGCGTGAATTTCTGCCGGACAGGAAAGCTCTCAGGGAGATCATCCGCCAGGGATTGCCGGCCAGCAGCAACACCCTGACCGTCGGGATAGGAATCTTTATCATCACCTGGTTCATCAGCAAATTCGGAAAGGAAGCCGTTGCAGCCTATGGGATTGCCACACGCATCGAGCAGATCGCTCTCCTGCCCACCATCGGGCTGAATATCGCTACGCTGACCATCGTTGCACAAAACAATGGAGCCCGACGCAATGACCGCATCCATGAAACCATCAAGACAGCGTTGCAGTATGGCGCAGTCTTGATGCTGGTGGGCGGGGTCTGTGTCTTCACATTCTCGGGGAAGCTCATGGATTTTTTTACCAGCGACCCCATGGTCCGACAAATGGGGCAGAGCTATTTGAGGGTCGCCTCTTTCGTGCTTTATGCCTATTCCGTTCTGTACATTCATGTGGCGGCCCTGCAGGGGATAAAAAGGCCCATGTTCGCCATCTGGATCGGATTATACCGCCAGATTGCCGCTCCGTGCATTGTCTTCTACATCATGATCTACTGGTTTGATTCCGGCATCCTGGGGATCTGGTGGGGGATATTTGCGGTCACGTGGAGCGCCACAGCCGTCACCTACTTTTATGCTCACAAAATCATTAGGAATAACTCCGGGATATCCCTCGATCAGCCGGTTTGACGTTTACTTCGAACCCTGCTATTTTGAGATCGCTATGAAAATATGGGAACGCCTTCAGCCTGAGTGTATCTTTTTGGATGCTCGCCTCGTGGACAAAGACGCGGTGCTCCGCTTTGCAGTGGAGGCCTTTGCGCGCAGCGGTGCAGTTTCACAGGGGAACTGTCTTTACGAAAACCTGCGCATGCGAGAAGAGGTCATGAGCACGGGCATCGGCAAC
>DAIQOB010000031.1:0-13004 GCA_036788075.1 Syntrophobacteraceae bacterium | reverse complement strand
AGGAGGAGAGGATCATCATCTTGAGCCATCAGGACACGGCGCTGGTCAATGCTCTTCAGAGAAGAGCGGCCGTGGTCCTGCAGAAGTCCATTCGAGAAGGATTCGGACTGACGGTTACCGAAGCGATGTGGAAAGGGGCGGCGGTCATCGGCGGTGATACAGGCGGCATCCGATACCAGATCGAAGATGGCGTGAACGGATACTTGGTTTCCACGGTTGAAGAGGCTGCCGGCCGGCTGGTGAAGCTTCTCAAGGACGAGGCCCTCCGACATCGGTTAGGACAGAAAGCGCGAGAGACCGTCCGGGAAAAACTTCTTTTAAGCCGTTACATTGAGCAGTATCTGGATCTCTTCAACAGCTTTGAAACCGTCTACCGAGTTCGATCTCCGCACATTGCCCTCCGGTGAGCGTTTTTTTACATGGTGCCGCTCCGCGACCATGGAATGCCAACAAATAAGGCAGGGTACGAATTATGGCTCGAATGCAATACATATGGCTTCTCGGCTTCCTCCTGATCCTTGTGTTCTGCCCCGTGTCCGCTTCGCGGGGTCAGGGGCCTGAATCGAACGGCAGCAAGGCGGCGGCTCCGACCGTTGCTATCCCAGAGGGTACGGGCCAGGCAATTCTTGAGCAGGCCTCCGAAGCAAAAGCTCAACTGGAGAGACAGGTCCGGGGAATCTACGAACGGGAGCCCCTGGGTTTTGATCTAAAGACCCTGGGACATGTGAGCGATAGCGTCTTCAATCTCCCCGTGCTCGTCAGCGGACTGCTGCAGGCCCTTCATGAACAGGGCAAAATGCTTGGCCTGCTGGGATCCATACTGATTCTTATGTTTCTGGCGGTTCTCTTTTCCAGTCTTTTCGGAATGCCGAAAATCCTTGAGCACCTGAGCCAAATGGCCTCCCCTCTCATGACGAAAGCGTCCGAGCCCTACCAATCCCTCCTCCGAACGGTGCTCGGGGTCGTCGCGGCAACCCTGATCCCCCTTCTTCTGTACGGGATCTTTGACCTGATCCTCGCTTTCACGGGCTACAATGCTTCGTGGTTTCTGCTGACCGGCAAGCTTCTCACCCTTTGGGCTCTGGGAGCTCTGACGTTCAGCCTCCTGCACGCGATCCTTCTTTCAGACCTCATTCCGCTGCCAAGGGAGCACGCCCTGTCCATTTACCGGCTATCAAGGGTGATTGCCCTTTACGTCCTCATCAGCATTGCAGTTGTCTGGGTTGCTCAAGCATTCCGGGTTTCAAAGGAAATTTTGGCTCTCACGCGGTTTTTGATCTCCGTCTCGATTGTACTGGCGGTCTTTCTGCTGCTTCTTAAGAAAGAATCCATGATGGGGCTTCTTCCTGCCCTTCCGTACAAGGTCTATCGGTTTCTCCTGAATATGTTGGATCGTCTGTATTATCCGATCGCGATCTTGACGCTTCTGTCCGGGATTTTCTGGTGCTTTGGTTACAAACGATTGGCGGAGTTCATCTGGATAAGGACTTGGGGGGTCGCAGGCACTTTCTTTTTTGCAACGATCGCCTACCACATTGCGCTGAATGGCGTTCGAATCCGGATTCTGTCACCAGCACCCTTGAATCGCACGGCCGGAGCCTTTTATCGGGCCTGGCACCACTGTCTGCTGTTTTCCTTCGTGGCGTCCACCTTGGCCGTGTCGCTCGAACTGCTTGGCATTCTGGAGCCCCTTCGCGGCATTCTCTCCTTCCCGCTTCTGGTCATCGGGCAGGAGTCCATTTCCCTATGGAGCATCGGCAAGGCTTCCCTGATGTTCGCCGCGCTTCTGCTCGGCTTCCGAGTGTTGCGCTCCTATCTCGCCCTGAAGGTCTACCCGGCCATCGGGATCGAAGAGGGGCTGGCCTATTCGCTGAACACGCTCCTTGGATACCTCCTCATAAGCATCGCCATCCTCGCATCCCTGAACACACTGGGCATAAATCTTCAACTGCTGATGGTCATGGGAGGCGCCATCGGGATTGGGGTGGGCTTCGGTTTAAAGGAGTTCGCAGCGAACCTGTTGAGCGGCTTGTCTCTGATCTTCGGACGAAAGGTACGAAAGAACGATTGGATCCAGATCGGGGACACACTGGGCTATGTCGAGGCTGTCGGACTGGGAGTCACCCGCCTGAAGACTCGGGACAACATTGAATACGTTATCCCCAATTCGGTGCTCACGACCAGCACCATCATCAACTTCACCTTGTCGGAGCCCTATGTCCGCATTCACATTCCCATCGGGGTCAGCTACGACTCGAATCCGAACGAGGTACGGGCGATGCTCGAAAGGATCGCCAAAAGTAGCGATAGCCTCAGCTCCCATCGAGAGCCAAATGTCTGGTTCACGGAGTATGGGGAGAGCTCCCTGAACTTCGAGCTGCTCGTGTGGATCGACGTCCGCGTGATCAGCGCCAAGGATGCCCAGAGCCGTCTTTATTTCGAGATCTTCCAGGCCTTCTCCGAGGCAGGCATCGAGATCCCTTTTCCGCAGCGGGTGGTTCGCTTCAAGCCGACGCCAGAGTCGCCGGTCCTGCGCGAGCCATCGGCAGTTTGCCAAGCGACGGAAGATCTAAACCCCGCCTCTGCGAGGAGAGGGGACTGAAGTTCCGCCTTTGGCGGGATAGGATCTCCGGGCCGGCCGCCGGCTGCCCGGAGAGAAGGCCGAGGGACGGACCGATAGTCACATTCCTTGGGCAAATGGGATGATAACCCCATTTACATAGCTCGAAAGCCTTCTTAATATGAGGCCATATGCTTTCACTTTTTTCCAGCTTTCCAACCCAAGAGTCAGGGACGATAGAAATGGATTCTTTTACATCCGTTTTGACCCCGGCAGCGAAGGAGGCCTCCGATATTCTCAGCTCTTTTTATATTGTGGTCGGCGTCGCCGCCTTTATCTTTGTTATTGTCGCGGGGCGCTTACCGTGTTGATGATGCCCCTCTTTATCGGCGCCACCCGCTGGCTCCTGTATAACCTGAACTATCGATTGCTGTAATTATGCCGGCAACGGTCAAAAAATATCTGCTGGTCATCAAACCCGGGATCGTCTGCGGCAACCTGATTGCCGCCATCGGCGGATTCTTCCTTGCATCCCATGGCCACCCGGATTTTGTCGTGCTGACCTCCACCGCCCTCGGCATCTCCCTGGTCGTTGCTGCCGGCTGCGTCTTCAACAACTGGGCGGACCGGGATCTGGACAAAAAAATGACCAGAACCCGCAACCGCGTTCTGGCCCGTGGCCTGATGTCACCGAAAACGGCTGTTGTCTATGGATCGATTCTGGCTGCGGCAGGGTTTGCCCTGCTGGGCACGGCAACCAACACGCTGTGCGTTGGCATCGTGCTGGGCGGTCTGCTCATCTATGCTGGTGCGTACAGCCTCTATCTCAAACGCCATTCCCCTTACGCCATCGCAATTGGCAGCCTGGCAGGGGCGGCACCCGCGGTTGCCGGATACTGCGCCGCCAGCCACCGTTTCGACACCGGGGGCTTGATCCTGTTCGCAATCTTCACTTTATGGCAGATACCCCATTCACTTGCCATCGCCGTTTTCCGACTCGACGACTATAAATCTGCGGCCATGCCTGTCTTGCCCGTCAGGCGCGGCGTGGCTGTGGCCCGCAGACACATCCTCCTCTCAATTACCGTCTTCTCGGCCGTCACCTTGCTGCTGACCTTCTGCGGATACACCGGCACCAGTTTCCTGGCAGCGGCCGCAACCCTGGGTTTGACCTGGCTGTTCCTGGCCCTGACGGGCAACAGAGCAGACAAGGAACGGCTCTGGGCAAGAAGGCTGGTTGTCTTTTCCATCTTCGGCATCATCGCCCTGAGTGTCATGATGGCCCTTGACTCCAAAATTCCTACCACCCCGCCAAACATGATGGTGTCGCAAAAAGTCCGATCTACTGCGTTATGGCGGGATCGCAAATTGCACAACATTCCATCTGTATGCCTCCACTTTCGCGACACCACTATGCCTTGTATATCATATCGAACTCTTGTGCTTAGCCATTTTAAGATTAAGGGGTACGATGGATTTTTTACGAGTCCATCAAACATGGATGAAAGGCCTATCTGGCTGCAGTCTGCCGCTGAATTCAATGACCATGATCCGCACACATTGCCTGGTCAGTGCAACCACCAGACGCTTCCAAGCCGGCCAGATAGGCATTGATCTCTTTTGTGCTCTGCTCTCCGACATAGCGCCAAGCACATACACCGATTCCCGGATGCTCCTCGATGGCGTCCTTAATCGGCCGGGTACCGATATCATTGTTCACCGGCCCATGACGATATGATCCTGGCTTGCGTGCAATGCCGCCTGAATGATGGGCCCGGAGGGCCGGACAGTCTACTGTTGTTTGCCTGTCGCAAAGCCGGATTTTTTCCGGGTCGACAGAAAGTCCAGCAAGTTTTGGGTTTGCTCGGTGGAAAGGATACGGCCGAATACCGGCATGTTGTACGCGCCGTTCATGATGCGCAGTGTCAGCTGATCACGGGTCAGCCGGTCGGCTATCCAGGTCAGATCAGGTCCCCTCTTGCCTCCGTGGCCCTCTATGGTATGGCAGTAAAGGCATCCCATCTTGTTGAAATCCATTGCCCCTTCATATATCGGACCGGAAGAAGCCCCTATCATGTCCGCAGTAAGGGGAGAGGCATTGATGCGGGGTGACCAGTTCTCATGCCATCCGGCCACGGTCAGTGCGGCAATTCCCGAGAAGATGACTACCACGGCAGACACTGCCAAAGGTCTTCGCGCCGGGTGACGCTCCCCGCGGTTGCTCACCAGCGGGACCGAGAAGAGGACCAGACCGATCACCAAGGGCGTCAAGACCATGAAATAGTTCTCGAGAGAGTGCGGCAGCAGGGCAAGCAGGGCGAAAAGCCACCAGAAATACCAGTCCGGGCGGGGGTGCGCGTTAATCAGCGAAGGATCGGGCGGATTGTCAAGCTTGGCCGGACCGACCACCCAGGCCAACAACAGCACAACGAGAACCACGCCGAGAGCGAACACGAAATCGCGCAGCACGACAGTCGGCCAGAAAGGGACGCCTTCCTTCCGCAGCATGTCGTGATAATCCGAACGGTACGTCGCCGGATCTACCCCGCGGCCCGGCACGGGAGGCTCAGATACGCCGTTGCGCAGCGCCAGGTAGACGTGCAGCCCAATCAGGGACGCGAGCAGGATCGGCAGGACCATGACATGCAGGTCGAATATATGGCTCAGGGTGTAGGTTCCCACCACATCCCCGCCGATGATGAGGTGAGCAAGCCAGGTGCCGATCAGCGGAACGTGCCCGGCCATCTTTGCGGCTGCCACCATCCCGAAGACGGCGTTCTGGTCCCAGCGCATGATCTGACCGCAGTAAGCCATCGCCGCCGTGGTCGCCATCAGCAATACGCCACTCATCCAGTTCAATTCCCGCGGAAACTTGAAGCTCCCCATCAGGAATACCCTGAGGAAGTGAATGGTGAGCAGGGAAACCATCATCGACGCTCCCCAGTAATGCATGCCTCTCAGGAAAGCGCCGAGCGGAGCCTTGTCGGTAATATACTGCAGGCTTTCATAGGCGCCGCCCGTCGAGGAGACATAGGTCGTCAGCAGGCCGATGCCGGTGACTACCTGCATGATAAAAGCCGTCAGGACCGCACTGCCGAAGACATATTTCCATTTAACACCGGGCGCAGCCGGATGAGCGGCAATGGATTCAATCGGTTTGACGAGGCCCGTTCGATCGTCCAGCCATTGCAGGAGCTTTTTCCGCTGTTTCATCCCCTTATTCCCCCTACGCATCTTCTTTGATGGGGATGGGACGGCTCTCCAGTTCGACCTGCCCGCCGCGCACTCTCACCTGGAAACGTTGCAGTGGAAAAGGAGCGGGGCCGGCCGCGACAGTCCCGTCCTCATAATAAACGCTGCCGTGGCAGGGACAGAAAAACAGTTTGGAAGAGGCCTCCCAGTGCACCGGGCAGCCGAGGTGGGAGCAATTGAGAACAAAGGCGATGAAGTCACTATCCCCTACCCTGCGCACCCAGGCCCCAGTCTTTCCCGACACACCCGCCCATGGCCTTGCCGAAGGGTTTACAAAGGAGACCAGGACCGTATCGCCGACAGCAAACCGGTCTACCAGACCCACTGACACCCACTGACGATGCATCTTGCGGGAAACCGGTAACAGGATGTAACTGATTACCGGCAGTCCCGCCAGGAGCGCAATCAGAGACCCGGCGGCCACGGCGAGCCCGGCCAGGAAACGGCGCCTGCCCGGATCTTCCTCGCCGGATTGGGAGGCCCTATTGTTATCGTCGATCTTCACTGGAGAGTTCTCCTACCCACTTTATGATGCCGAGAATGAAAAGTGCTATTCCCGTAGCACTTATAATGTTTGATGTCAGGATCCCGAGTCCCGTCAGCGTTGCTCCCAAGGAAAGAATGAAGGGCCAATATGTGGGCGAGGGTATGATTGCGGGCTTTGGAATGTGCCAGCCTGCCGAGTTTCCCTTTTCATTCTCCCGGGAAAAACCCGCGGGGCCGGGCTGATTTTCACTGTGGTTTTGCATCTCAGAATCCTTTCTCCGCTGTTTTCCATTCTTCAGGGTCACGGTACAGCCGGCTGAATACGGCCAGCAGTGACGCGAAATACAGCAGGCCACCGACGATCCACATGAACATGCCGCCCAGATGGAGATCCGACTGGGGATCCAGTTTCCAGACCGTGCGGATAAGCCGGAACACGCCGGTGGCGTCTGAGGAGCGCATGTACGTGGGGTAGTATCCCAGAGGTGAATAGGTCAACAATATCCCCAGGATCATATTGGCCGCCATGGCGGCGAATATATAAACCGCCCCGATGACCGGTGAAAGCCGGCGTGACCGCAAAGGGCTGAAGATAGGCCAAAAGAATATCGTTCCCGTGAGCAGTAAGCTCAGATGTCCCACGGCGTGGATTCCTTCGTTGTTCAGCGCCGCGTTGTAGAGCACGGGCAGGTGCCAGAGCCACATGGTTCCCACTGCCACCAGCCAGGCAATGGTCGGCCTGCGGAGGAACCGCTCGGCCTTTGCCGCAATTTCAATGGACAAAAACGACTGGACCGGCGCCGGCGGGAGGCCGAGCAGGAGAAGCGGAGGTACGGCCAGATAGAGCAGGAGATGCTCCATCATATGGGCACTGAAGAGGTAATTGTCGCCGAGAAAATCGAGCGGCCCGATCAGCGTCAGCAGCATGAGCAGCACGCCCGAGACGAAGAGCGCTGTCTTGCGGTTCAAGCGAAAGCGGACGACCCATAGATACGCAAAAAAGAGCGCCGCGGATCCGAAGATCACGGTGGGTTCGAAATCCCATGCCTCAGCGAAAAGTTGTCCGTTGGTCATCGCAGCACCCACAGGTAGACGACGGGAAAGATGATCATCCATACCGCGTCGACGAAGTGCCAGTAAATCGAAACGCTTTCCACGGCCTGAGCGGGGCCCGTAACCGCCCGCTTCAGTTCGAGGCCGAAAAGGGTCCCCAGCATGATAAGTCCGATAAAAACATGGAGACCGTGAAAGCCCGTAAGGGTAAAAAATGTCGTGCCGAACAGGTCCCTGCTGATGGTTACGTCTTTTCTGATGAGGGAGGCGTACTCACTGCCCTGCCCCGCTAAAAATGTAGTCCCCAGAGCCATTGTGGCCAGAAGCCACGTGAGCGCCTGCCTGCGCCTGCCGGTCCTGAAGTGAATGCCGGCGTGCCGCATGGTGAAGCTGCTGATGATGAGGCATGCGGTGAATACCCCGGTTCTCGGAATATCCAGGTAACGCGACGCATCGGCAGCGCTGGGCGAGGTCGCGTGATAGACCACGTAAGCGAGGATCAGCGGTATAAAGAAGAACGCTTCTGAAGCCACAAAAAGCAGCATTGCCAGTCTGATCTTGTTCATACGCTTCCCCCCCTATGAGAAGGCGGGGCTGCAGCGCCTGGCTGATTTTCGGATCGTTCCATATCCCATAAAGGCCTTATGCTGCGAACAGGCGGAATCCGATCGAAATTGTGAGGCGGAGGCGGAGAGGATGTGGCCCATTCCAGGGTCCAGCCACCCCAGGGGTTGTCCTCGGCCGGTTTCCCTTTGAAAAGGCTGACGACCAGATTAGCGAAGAAGACCAGGACTCCCAGCCCAAGAGCGTAAGAAAAAAGGGAGGATATCAGGTTGATGGTTGCGAGATGCGGCCAATCGGGATACGTAAAGACCCTGCGCGGCATGCCGGCGAGTCCGGCGAAGTGAAGAATGAAAAAAGTGCCGTTGAAGCCGATCACCATGAGCCAGAATTGTATCCTGCCCAGCTTTTCCGACAGCATGCGGCCGGTGATTTTCGGGTACCAGTAATAAAAACCGGACATCACGGTGAAAATAGTGCCTCCCAGCAGGGTGTAGTGAAAATGGGCCACCACAAAATAGGTGTGGGTAAGCGACCAGTCGATGGGCACTGTGGCGAAAGCCACTCCGCTCAGGCCACCGATGGTGAACTGTATGATGAAGGCAATGGAGAACAGCATGGCCGTGTCGAAGCTGATCGAGCCGCCCCACATGGTGGCGATCCAGTTGAAGATCTTGATCCCGGTGGGGACGGCGATCAGCACGGTTGAAAGAGCGAAGACGTAATAGACCGTAAAGCTCATTCCCGTGGCGAGCATGTGATGCGCCCAGACGCCGAAGCTGAGAAAACCGATCGCCACCGTTGCGACGGCCATAAAGGCGTAGCCGAAGATCGGTTTGCGGGAGAAGACCGGGATTACCTCGGACACGATCCCGAAACCGGGCAGGATCAGAATATAAACCTCGGGGTGGCCGAAAAACCAGAAAGTGTGCTCCCAGAGCAGGGGTTTGCCGCCGGCCGCAGTGTTGAAGAAAAGAGCGTTCAGGTGCCGGTCCATGAACAGCATCACCAGCGCGGCGTTCAGCGCAGGCAGGGCCAGGAGCATGAGAACGGCGTTGATCGAGGACATCCAGACGAACAGGGGGATCCGGGTCAGTTTCATGTCGGGGGCGCGCAGGTCGGCGACGGTCACGAGGATGTTGATTGCCGTCATAATCGTCCCTGCCCCGGTCAGGAGAAGGCCGACTATCCAGTAATCCACGCCGGTGCCGACCAAATACTTGTTCATCGAATAATTGACTTCCGTCAGCGGCGCATAGGCGGACCAGCCCATATGGAGGGTGTCTCCCGTAAAAAAGCTGAAATATATGAGGAGTCCGCCCATCAGGTACAGCCAGTAGCTGAGGGCGTTCATCCTCGGGAACGAGACGTCGCGGGCCCCGATCATCAGGGGCGTGAAATAGACCATGAACCCGGTGAGCATGGGCATGACCGCGAGAAATACCATCGTCGTGCCGTGCATGGTAAAAACCTGATTGTAGGTCTCGGGGGACAACCAGTCATGGTTCGGCTTGATAAGCTGGGTGCGCATGACCATCGCCAGGGATACCCCCGCCAGGAAGAACATCAGCGAAGTCGTGAAATACATGATCCCTATCTGCTTATGGTCCACGGAGGAAAGCCAGCTCAGCAGGCCTTTGTATTCCTTGACCTCCAGGATGCTCCCTGGTTTTCTTGACGTATTGATTTCGCTGTTCATTTCAATCCTTCAAGATAGGCGGTCAGATACTGGACCTGATCGGTATTAAGGCCGATGTCAGGCATGAGAACGCCCGTTTTCACGGACTGGGGGTTTTTCAGCCATTTGGCCAGGTTCTCCGGAGTGTTGGGAAGCGTACCCGCCGCAAGGGTTGTCCGGCTCCCCACATGGGTCAGGTCCGGAGCCACGCGGCCCCTGGTCATGAGCCCGGCAATGGAGTGGCAGTTAACGCAGTTTTTTTCCTTGAAGACCTCGGCGCCTTTTGCCGCCCCAACCGCTGAGGGGGGCGAAGCCGGCTGCCGCTGGTGTGCGAGCCATGCGTTGAAATCCTCAGGGGACTCCGCGAAGACCCGGATTCCCATGTGGGCATGCCCCATGCCGCAGAAAGAGTTACAGGTGCCCAAGTAAAGACCCGGGTGCGTGATGGTCAGCCACATATGGTTGGGATGGCCGGGTATGACATCGATCTTCTGCCCAAATGAGGGGACCCAGAAGCCATGGATGACGTCTGCGGATTCGAACCTGAGGAGTAGGTGTTTGCCCAGGGGCAGGTGAATCTCATTGGCCGCCGTTACCCCTGCCTGAGGGTAGTGCAGTTCCCACCACCACTGGTGGGCCACTACGGTCAGGTCGGGCTTATTGCCGAGCACCGGCGGATTCACCAGATACATGATCCTGACAGCGACGATAAAGAGCCCGATGACGATGAGAAGGGGAATGGATATCCACAGGACTTCCAGCCGGACGTTCTCGCTGAACTGCTTCGGCTCCCGCCCTTTCCGTCGGCGGAATCTGATCAAGGCATACACCACCAGCCCCGCGACAATAACAAAGATAAAGGCGGCGACGCCGACCACAATATAAAAAGAGCTGAGAATATCGGAGGCCTCCTTCGTTGCCGGGGTCAAAACGGATGTAAAATAATCCATTTCTATCGTCCCTGATTCTTGGGTTGGAAAGCTGGAAAAAAGTGAAAAGATATGGCGTTAAATTAAGAAGGCTATCGAGCTATGTAAATAGGGTTATTATCCCATTTGCCCAAGGAATGTGACTATCGGTCCGTCCCTCGGCCTTTTCTCCGGGCAGCCTGCGACGGCCTGAAGATCCTATCCCGCCAAAGGCGGAACTTCGCTCCCCTCCCCATCGCAGGGGCGGAGTTTAGCTCTGCCCTCGCTTGGCAAACTGCTGTGAACGCGTTGAGGAGGCAATGCCGACTAAACCGGGTCAAAAAGAGCCTTCATTTGAAGATTCCGAAAAAGAAAGGGGGCAAGTCTCCATTTGACCATTACCCCATATGAACTGGCAAGCTGAGCGAGTTTCCGGACCAAAATCGGGCGCTTTCCCATTGCGCTTCTCTAAACACAACTTCTTTGGGCAGCCGAGTTTTCGAGTGTGGATTTAGTGCCGGAAACCTCCCTGCTGGTTTCACTCATGGTAACTCCCGGAGGCAAATCCTCGATAAGCAGAGATTTCGACATTATCTTCATCGAGAGGCTGTGGCGCTCCGTCAAATATGAGGACGTCTACACAACAGATTACGTCGACGTGCGCGCCTGCATCGAGGGTTTGCATAGCTGGTTCCTTCTCTACAACAACCAACGGCCTCATCAGGCTCTTAACTACAAGACCCCGGCAGAGGTCTTTCTCTCGCAACAGTAGATCTCCGGGGGCGCTGCCCCCGGTCCCCCCGGCTTTAACGCCTTAAAGGACTCAAGAGGGGCAGAAGGAGAGAAAGGCAGAGCCTGAAAAAGCCCTGCCGCTCCGTCGTCCTCCCGCCTCGGTGCTCGGGTCGCTCCCCAGCGTTGTCCTATCCTCCGGGCGGACAGGATGGACCTTACAGGGACTCCTTTGACACACAAGGGGAGGAAGCCGGACCATCTGCACCTTAAACGAGTCTCTTTTTTGTCTAGACGATTGGGTACACCACAATTTGAGTTTGATCGATCGATTCAGCTACACACCTCTGCATCAGCCCGATGCAGAATAAGGTAGCTGGTCCGGGGAGGATTCAGAATGCAAGGACATATCTCGTTTAAGATCATTCTCCTTTTGCCAGCTCTTGTTTTGTTTTCCTTTGCATGCGTGTCCAATAACCTGTGGCCGGATGTTTCGCAAAGCTCGGTCCCCTCCGGTATTGATGATGCCCACCTGAAGGAAGACCGTCCCCTTCAGCAATGTCGTACGAAGTATATCCTGGCAGAAATAGAGGCGGTGAATCTCAATCTGGGCAAAGTTGCTGGTGATGGTATTTCTTCTTTGGTGGCGCTATCGAACCTCGCAAGGAGCTTTTTCACACTCGGTGAATTGGAGAAAACAGATGCCAAGAAAGAATACTTCGAGAAGGGGTACTATTTTGCAGAGATCCTATGCCGGAAGTACCCACTCCAAGTTGAGGGTCACTACTGGCTAGCCCTCAATTTGTGCGGTCTTTGTGATTCCAACAGAGCAGGCTACGCGCTTGTTCAGATTCCACAGATCGTTAAGAGACTTGAGGAGGCCCTCTCTATCGACGAAACCTACGACCAAGCTGGCCCCCACAGAGTTTTGGGGCGAATCCGGTTTGAGGCTCCAAACTGGCCCATTTCAGAAGGGGATTTGGTTGCAGCGGTTCAGCACCTCCGAAAGGCAACACAAATAGCCCCCGATAACAGCACCAATCACCTATACCTTGCAGAAGCTCTGTTTGACCGGGGCCTAAGGGCTGAAGCATGCCGAGAGCTTGAGAGAGCCATCTCCTCGACGCAGCATTCCATTTCGAGATGCGACCTTGAGGAGGATCGTGAAGATGCGTTTCATCTTATGGAGAAATGCAACCAATGACTCGTGGGTACGACGAAGCTCACGCGATCGAGAGAAGGCACGTGGAGAAGCCGCAAGCCTTTCTATCCAAGCCCTACGGAAGTGATGCTTTGCAGGAGACGATTAAGGCAGTATTGAGATAAGCATTGACACGCAGTTTAATATTTCTATTCCATAGGGTTTCATAATCGCCTGTATGGAATGTGTGGGGTTGTTTCACATAACGCGGTCTCTCGATGAGGTTGGATATGCAGGATGAAGTCAAGACAAAAGAACAACTGCTGGCCGAACTGCACGATTTGCGCAACCAGGTATCCGAACTGAAGAAGGACCGGAGGAAATACATGAAGGCCAAGTATTGGCCGCAAGATCAGCTCGACGATGCCCTTGACCCTGCACTGCACTTTGAGGATTTGGTTTACGATCCTGCCGAGGCTCGAAGGCTCCAGGACGATCTTCACCGTGTGATCCTGGAGCAGCGCGCTATTCTCGATACCGCCAATGTTGCTATCTCGCTGGTGAGAGACCGAAAGCAGGTGTGGATAAACCGCAAGACCGAAGAGATGTTCCAATATTCCAGGGACGAGATGGTCG
>DAIQOB010000030.1:0-13321 GCA_036788075.1 Syntrophobacteraceae bacterium | reverse complement strand
CCCCGCTCGCCTCATGATTGACAAGTATGTGGGGTTTTTCGAAAACATGGACGACAAGGTCTTTGTGGAAAATTTCATCCGCATGGAAAAGTGGATTTTTGACAGTCCCGATGTGCCGGGTGAAACCTTCCGGCAGTTCATTAAGGACTGCTATCAGAAGAATCTGCTGATCCAGAGCAAGCTTGAACTGGGAGGCCGACGCGTCGATCTCAAGAATATCACCATGCCCCTCCTGAATATCTACGGTCGTTTTGACCACCTGGTGCCGCCCGAAGCGTGCGAGCTTCTCACCAGCAGGGTGGGGACAAAAGACACGGAAGACCTCTGTCTCAACACAGGTCATATCGGGATCTACGTGAGCTCCAAATGCCAGAGGGAATTCACACCCAAGATTTTTGGATGGTTGAAAGAGCGTGACGAAAGCGAGCCGGTTCATGCGGAAAAGGGAACGGTGAGCCGCCTTCCACGGGCGCAAAAAGTCGCGGCGAAGGGCAGAAAAACTCCGATGGCATCTTCTTGAAGATAAGGTAACTGGACCTTGGGGAGTAAAAAATCATGAACCACGAGAACGACTATTTCAAAGCCATATGTAAAGTGAGCCGTGCTTTTGGGACGACCCTGGAGCGAGATGCATTGCTGAACCTGATCGTGGAAAGCGCCATCGAAACCATGAAAGTCAAAGCAGCCCTTCTCCTGCTTTTCGATGAAGGGGAAAAGGTCTTTGTTCCCATTGCTCAAAAAGGGCTTTCGGAGAGGTACTTAAAAGAGGGACTCACGGATCCTGCGAAAGTCATCCGCATTCTCGAAGATGAAGGCTATCTTTATTCCCAGGATGCCACCCTGGATGGGAGACTCGATGGGCAGGAAATTAAAAAGGCTGAAAGGATCGCTTCCATCCTGGCGGTCCCGATGATCGTCAAAGGGAAGTTCCTGGGAGGAATCCTCGTTTTTACTGAAAGTCCCAGGGTTTTTGAACCAGACGAGATAGAGTTTCTCAAGGCATTGGGCGAGCAGGCGGGAATGGGCATCGAGCACGCCCGTCTGTTCAACCGGATCCGTCAAAACACGAGCCTCATTTTGGATTTGGCGGTCAACATCCAGTCCAGCCTGGATTTGAAAAAGATTCTGCATATTCTGACGGCCGATGTTGCTGAATATTTCAAGGTGAAAGCCTCTTCCATCCTGCTTGTGGATGAAAACAGGAAAACATTGGAGTTCGTAGCGAGCTATGGACTGAGCGAATCTTATTTGAACCGGGGAACCCTGACTGTGGATAAGGGGGTGCAGGAGACTCTGGCCGGTCATCCCGTGGCCATTTTGGACGTCAGTACCGACGAGAGGGCGCACCATAAGATGGAGAAGGAAAGAGAAGGGATCGTCTCCCTCCTCTCCATTCCCGTGAAGGCTGAAGATAAGGTGCTGGGAGTGCTGCGGCTTTACAGCGGGACACCCAGAGAGTTCACGGAGGAAGAGATTCTGATGGGCTCGGTTCTGGCCCAGCTGGGTGGGTTGGCCATTCAAAATGCCTCTCTTTATCTCATGCTCGAAAGTGATGTGAAGGACCTCAGAGAGAATACGTGGAGCTATCGGTCCTGGTTTTAGGCGAATGACTCTGGCAGGTCTGCAATGGGGAGATCCGAGATTCCTGAGCAGCATGTCGGTGTAAATCATGGAATAACATGGATATAGCTTTGAAGGGCAATGGAAGGAGGCTCTATGAAGGGCAAGACTATCAGCGAAATCAAAGTCGGCGATGTGGCCGAGGCTACGAAAACCGTCTCTGAAACGGATGTGTACCTCTTTGCGGGGGTGACCGGCGACTTCAATCCCGCCCACATGAACGAAACCTACGCTCAAAACACCTTTTTCAAAACCAGGATCGCCCATGGGATGTTGGGAGCCGGCTTTATTTCTGCCGTTGTCGGCATGCAGCTTCCGGGACCTGGAACCATTTATATCACACAGGAGCTCAAATTCCTGGCGCCGACCCGCATTGGTGATACCGTCACAGCGCGTGTGGAAGTCCTGGAAGTCATTGCCGATAAGAAACGCGTGAGGCTGAAAACCGAGTGCGTCAACCAGGAGGGCAAGGTGATTTTGGCCGGGGAGGCCGTCGTGAGCCCTCAGCGCGAATAGAAATACTCTTTGAGGATGGAAATCTGCGTTTTGTGGGGTGCATTCTACGCACGAATATCAACCGGCGCGTAAAACGCACCCTACGCGTACTGCATTCACGCCGAAAGCATGGCGGATCGAAGATGGTCATTGAGCATTGCACACTGGAAGGTGCCGATTGATCGCCTTTCAGCCGACGAGATCAGTCCAGCTTGTTTTCCTGGAACGTCTGTTCTTTTTGGAACAGCCGATTGAAGCCATCCATGAGATTTTGAAACTGGTCACTTTGCTTTTTGATGAGCTCGTCGAAATGTTGGGTTACCTGTGCCGCATTGACTCCCTGGGATTCCGAGAGCAGCATTTTCAAATGCCGGATCGTTTCTTCCTGCGAAGCGGCCTTTTCTTTGAGATCTTCATATTTTCTCACCAGGGCCAT
The DNA here is from genome assembly GCA_036788075.1 of Syntrophobacteraceae bacterium. Classification (GTDB taxonomy): domain Bacteria; phylum Desulfobacterota; class Syntrophobacteria; order Syntrophobacterales; family Syntrophobacteraceae; genus Desulforhabdus. The sequence continues at coordinate 10,770 of DAIQOB010000030.1, read as the reverse complement.
GTGCTCCTCGAGGGGAACGACTCCCAGGAGATTCAAATAATCCTTCATGCTTTTCATGAAATCTTCCTGGGCCTTCTTCCATGCGCTGACGGAATCCGCGCTCCCTGCCGAGGTCTCCTCCAGTCCGTAAATTTTTCTGAACAGGGAGCTCAAGTCTTCAAATCCAGTGAACCCTTTGTGAACCCATTCCGTCAATTCTTCCAACTGCCTCTGGCTCCTGGCGGCATTCAGCATAAAATTGCCCCAAAATTCGAGGAAATGTCTGTCCATGTGATATTGATCCTTCCTTTCTCGCATCAGGATTTCTCCTGACCCTCGTACCCTTCGGCCTGAAGGTCCAAATGATAACGCACTGGCCCACGGCATTCCTTGGCCTCGAATCGGGACGATTTGTGGGACCAGCAGGAATCGAGCGCGCATGCCGAGGTGGGCATGGACCAGGAGGTGGCGATGGATCCGTGTCCCTTGGGAAAGACCGTGACTTCGGCTTCCACAAAATCGAGAGGGGCGAGGGATGCCTTATCGTCCACCAGGTCGTCGCTTTCCGCGATGCAGAGGAGCCACTGGATACCCTTCTCTTTCAATCGCTTGAAATTCAAAGTGCGCCCAAAAACCTTCACCGGCAGATTCCCGTCGGCATCCACGGGAATCGTGTATGATTCGAAGCTGGCCTTCGTGATACCCAGAGGCAGATCTTTGCGATCGTAAAGAAGCCAGTGGTTGATGGCTGCAGCCGTCTTGTTGATTTTGACCGGTTTGCCGTCCGGTCTGTCAAACATCATGAGGTCCCGGTAGAAGGTGAAGATGGGCGCTTCGTTTTCGATGCTTTTGAGCTTGTACACCCAGCTCATCACCTTGCCGTCCACCACCAGGTTGCCGTTGGGAAGTAATTTCGTGGCATAACCCAGGTCCCTGAAACGGGAGGGCAGGTGCTGCAGGTACTCTACCAGTGCGATACTGCGCGTTCCATCCATGGGAGCCACGCAAGTGATGAGGGCATCCACCAGTCCATCCAGCTCTCCCGAGAGAAGGTCCAGCATGCCCATGAATCCCCCCTGGCAGAAGCCGTTCAGGGTGACTTTTCGTCCATGCCTGGCCTTGAGCTGCTCGCAGAAGTATCGCGTATCGAGGGCGTCGTCTTCGGGCGTCAGGAGCTGCACGGCGGGCGTGGTGTCGATGTCCTTCATGATGCGGATATATGTTGGAATCCCCTGGTTTGCGAAGCAATGGACATAGCTTTTGCCCTCGCCCGGAAGAAAAGCAAGAATGTTGGCACCAAGGACGTAAGGGGGAAGAATGATGATGGGCTTGCCGTCTTCCCTGACCTGAACGGCACTGTCCTGTGGAAGCACCTGGTATAATTCGAACCGGTCGGTTTCGGCCGCTTTGACATAACCGCCACGGTCGAAGTGAAAGCCATATTCCGGTTCAATGTCCAAAATGGCTTTGGGGTAAGTATGGACAGTCAGCTCCAGAAGCTGTAGCTGCCTCGCTGTGTAGGCCGCGAGACTCTTACCGTTGCCGGAAAAAATCGTGTGGAGCATGGCCTCCAGAGCTTCACTCATCTTATGGAGGTAATGGTCGGTAACGGCTGTAACCGAAGTGGCAAGGCCTTTGTTGGCGATCTGAATGTTGAACTGCAAAAGCTCCAAGTAATCCTTGGCAGTTTGCTCGATGGGGAAGTCCATCGCTTTTTTTTGCTCAAGCCTTAAAAAAGAATCCAGGGCAGTCCAGAAGGGCACCATGAACTCATTGGTATATTTAAGAACACCATACCAGTAGGTTTGCGCTCCTTTTGACATGTTGAAGGATGCTTCCACGATCTGGTCGTTCCAGTTGGGCATTTGTTCCAATGCGCGGTTGAAGAAAGCGATACCATCGCGAATGGCGTCAGAATCATTTTGCATCGATTGCCCCTTTAAGCAAATTGCTGCCCTAATAGCGGATTCCCGCAGGAGAATGTTCCATCATTACTGCATGTCAGAAACCACGGCGTCCTACGTTGCAGTGAATACAAAAACTGCTGCAAAGGCACTGTGTCCCGCGTCGTACTGCCACTGTGCCTTTGCATGCCTGCATTGCGGTCGGTCATGGGAATGGATTGAACGCAAATCAATCATTCCTGGCTTCGGATAAAAATGTCTCGACCTTTTTGAATGCAGCGTCAGTATGGTGCTTGAAAGACTCGCGTCCGGTCTTATAAACTTTAACCCATTCGTCCATCAAGTTCTTTCCGTCTTTGGGAAGGAGGCAATTCTGGCTCAACACAGAATCAAACATTTTTTCCGCCTCGTCCTGCATGAGCGTGATCGCGTTGTAGGTGTTCTCAAAGAGGGTCTTATTAAACTGTAGCATGTTCTTGAACATATCGTTTTGATTCATGGGGTTCATGAGATTCCTTCTCGTGTCGCACAAAGGGTTTGCAGCATTGATGCGGTACCCGGGACTTATTGGCCGTATTCGAAATCAAAAAAGCACCAACGCACTGTGTGCCGTCAGGCTGTTCACGGCGCTCCTCAGAGTTATTCCGTCTTGGAAAAATAATCTTCGAGCTTCTTGTAGCTTTCATCCACCGTTTTCTTGAAATCTTCCCGCCCCTTCTTGTACGATGCCATCCATTCGTTCAGGAGCTTTTTCCCCTCGTCGGGCAGCCAGGTCGCTTTCTCCATAAAGGTCCCGACCGTTCTTTCCATCTGCTCCTGAACCATCACCATGGCGCTGAAAGTGTTGTCGAAGGTCGCCTTGTTGAAATCGATCATCTGTTTTGCCATTTTGATTGGTTCCATACCTGATAGTCTCCTCGTTTTTTCAAATTGTTTGCAGCTGTCAGAAAACCTTGATTCCTAAACTTTTTGAATTGCATTATATGTAATGGGTACAGTTCGGGTTGTCAATGAAAATTGTTGCACTGCAATAAATCTCTGTTTCCATGATCACAGCTCTGAATTTCAGCAATTTTTATTTGATTGATCAGTGATAGCTTATACTTATAATTAAAGTTGCCTCTGTAGTTTTTATAAGTGAATCTTGTTTAAAGAGATTTTATTGCGCCGTGTCATGATTCTTGGAAGCAAAGGCAGGAAAATGCGATGGGCGAGAAAGTGCTCCTGAAGAAATATCCCAACAGGCGTCTGTACAATACGGAAACCAGCAGCTATGTCACCCTCGGCCAGGTCTCCGATCTGATCAAGGAGGGACGGCAGGTTCAGGTCGTGGATGTCAAGACGGATGAGGACGTTACGGCCTTTATCCTCACTCAGATCATCGTGGAAGAAGCAAGGAACAAGAATGCGCTTCTCCCGTCCCCCCTTCTTCATCTGGTCATCTGCTACGGAGGGAATGTCCTCAGCGAATTCTTTGAAAAATACCTGGAGCTCACCATCAAGAACTATCTGTCCTACAAGTCGAGCGTGGACGAGCAGTTCAAATTGTGGCTCGGTAAGGGGCTGGACTTTTCCAGTTTCACCCCCGGCAGCATTCCGCCCTTCATGTCCATGGATTCTTTGCTGGAGCTCTTTGCCCATCGGCAAAAAAAACAAACGGAAAAAGAATGACGAGAGATCTCGTCCATGGCGGAGAGGCAATGCCGTGTGCCGGACTCGCGGGGGCTTCTCCGTCCTGGCAGTTCGGCGCGGGGACAAGATCAACCGGTGCCACCCTGCACAGACCAAGTGCTCTGCGGCGAAAGTCACTGCCTGGTCTGGGAGGTTTTGAAGTCCCCCATTGAAGGGGGATTGAGGGGGATGTGCCGTGACGTTCACATCCCCCTGCCCCCCTCAAGGGGGGAATCGCACCGTCCCATGGGATAAAAACTTTCTCCAATCTGTACTCCAAAGCCTCAGAGCACATTTCCAAGAAGCATGCGCTCCGTGCTTTCTCGAATATTCTGTGGCATCTCCTCAATTTTTTCAAAACAATCCGGGCACAGATAGATCATGTCAGCAGATTTGTAGACGACACCGTCGGGATGCTTTTCTCCACACAGGTCGCACTGGATCGTTTTATCTATCATTTTTTCATACATGTCCGTCACCTTCTCTTGCTTTCAGTTGACCACCCAGAGCGCTGCCTTACTGGCCAGCTGAACCACTTTGTTGGTCACCCGCCCCATGTAAAAGTCTCCGACTTTCGAATGCCCCTTTCGTCCCACCACGATGGTCCCGTATTTTCCACTCGAGGCCTGGGCAATGATGGAACCACTTCGCGTGGCTACTCCCGTGACAACTTTGGCCGTGATTTGATCGTGCTTCATTCCTGCTTTTTCAAGGATTTGAAAGGCTTTCTCAAAGATGTCACGTGTGATGGCTTCTTCGGCGGCCTTTGCTTTTGAAGTGTCTTGACCGAGAGCCTCAAGAAACTTTTCGTCCTGTTTGAGGCTGCGAATGACCCGGAAAAGCGTGACCTCCACATTTGCATTGCCCACCATGTTGCCGATATGCTCGACGCCCCTCACGGAGCTCTCGGAAGCATCCACGGCAACCAGTATTTTGTTGCTCGGCTCTGTAGCTCCGACGAGCCACAAAGGAACGAACGTCAGGCTCTGGAGCAGCTTGCTGGCAATACTTCCAATGACGAGCCTGGTGATGGGATTGGCGCCCTGGCGCCCTGCTACCACCGCATCATAGCCGCTTTGAGCCTCTCGGATGATGTCCCTGGCGATCCCCACTTCTTTTTCCTGGATCTTGATTTTCACCGCCTCCGATGGGAATCCCCGCTCCGTCATGAGCCGACGTGCGTTTTCCATGTATTTTTCGATGGTATTTCTCTGCTCCGTGCGCCAGCGGGCGGCAATATCCTGTCCATACCGGGAGGCAGGGTTTACCGCACTGTCCAGAAAATAATCGGGTTCCTTACCCAGCACGCAGAAAAAGACCAGCTCTGTGTTGTCAGGCGGCAGCACGTGCCCCAGATAACGCACGGTGTTCAAAGCGTGCTCGGACCCATCCAATGCCACGAGAATTCTATTACCCTTCGAATTCATTGTTTTAACGCTCCCTATGCTGAAGTATTGGCGCTTCAGTTTCTCGAGGATATACAATGCCAAGGCTTGGGCATGGCCGTCGCTTCCAGAACGGGACGAGAAGGCTGTCCGCTGGATGGCTTCCCGTAAAGAGGGTTCACTTCTGGGAGATCAAAAGCCCATGGCGCGGGCTTCAGGTCCTTTGCTATCATTGAGACAAAGGATTCGGTGACTTCAACACATCGAGCGCACCTTCCGTGTTCTTGCCTCCGGGGGAGAGGAGCTCACGCCGATTGCGGCAGTACTCGATGCGCCTGGAGATGCGCTGAATGCAGGTATTGAGAATTTGCTCTTTGAGTATATTCGGTTAGCACCTGGCAAGAATGCTGTCAAGAACATTTACACGCCCGTTGCAGCCTCCAATGCCGCATGGGAAGCAGGGCCGTTGGTGTAACGGGAGAACTTGCCACAGGGAAAATGGATTCTTCTCGTGATCAGGGGGCATGTGCCCTGCCAACAGGTGGGAAGGAACTCTCATGGTAAGGCGCTACGACTTGGACCATTCCGTGGATTCATGGGTGAACAGGTAGCCTATGCCTGCTGCAGCAACGCCGAGGAAAGTCAGGAAAAACGAAGCCTGATAGCCGTCCAGCCCCACCTGCCGCCCCGCAGCGAGATGATCCAAAATCCATCCCATGAAATGGATGTAGATACCCACACCGAGCATCGTGAAGAAGTTGATGCCCGTGAGAGCCATACCGGACATTTCTAGAGGCATGATCCCCTTGATATGGGCATACATGACATTGCCGAAGCCGGCAAAGAGTCCGAAGCAAAAAAACACACTTGTTAGCACCAGCTTATGGGATCCGCCACAGTAGAGTGTCAGGGCCAGTTCGGAAAGGGCCATTCCGCCCAGGCCCATCAATGCGATTCGTTTGCGCGAGGACAGTACTCTGTCGGACAACCAGCCGCCCATGCTGCATCCGATGACGTACCCGATATTGGACAGCATGATGATGTTTCCGGCTGCCACCGGTGTAAAATGGAGCATTTCGATCATGTATGGGCCGGCCCAGAGGGCTTGTACAGCCATGAAGGTGCCGTATCGAAAAAACGTACCGCATGAAATCAGCCAGTAGTCTCGCTTTTTGAGTATAAATCGCATATTGGCGGTCAGCTTGGCAGCCTTCGGCATGCCGTTGTCGGACATGGCGCTCGTGCCGGGGCCGTCTTGAATCACCACGTAGAATACGGTAGCAAGCAGAGCGGTCAGTGCACTGAAAGTGATGAATGTCCACCTCCAGCCCATGATTCCCACAAGCAACGCGAGTGGTGTCGTCGCGGCAAGGGCGCCGAGAGTCCCCGCCCCGACCAGGAGCCCCGAGAATGTGGCGAATTCCCCCGGTGAGAACCATTGCGTGAAAAGCTTCAGAGGTCCCATGAGATTTGCGGCCATTCCCACGCCCATGAGCACCCGGCCGGCAAGCCCACCGTACAAGCCTGAAGAGAGCGCGAAAAAAAGGGACCCGACAGACGAGAGCAGGGTTAGGACCGTGATGATGATCCTTGCCCCCAGGCGATCCAGGAAGAGTGCGAGCGGTATTTGCGCGCAGGCGAAGGCATAGAAGAATGCGGCGCTCAAAAGCCCCAGGCTTTCAGGGGTGAGAGACAAATCACGCTGGAGCTCCGGGGCGATGATCGCATTGGAGGCCCGATAAAACTGTGACAGGAAAAAGACCGCCGCACACAGCGAGAAGAGCACCGCGCGCTGGAAGGTCAAACCATCGCGCGAAGCAACCTCCTCTGCTGTCACCATTTTTGCCATCAAAGCCTTCAATAACCTTCATCCTCATCAATGCCGTGAGCGCCACACACGGCGTTTGCGCGAAAAATTGCAGAATCGCCGCTGCCGACTACTTCAGCGAGGGCTTTCCTTTTGCCGGCTTCCTCTGGTTGAGCCAGTCCTCCAGTTGCCGCACGGTTTTCGAAAGGTGATAGCGGCCGTCGGCGAACACCCCGTAGTCGCCTCCACCCCCCATGGCCGATGCAAACCGGATCGTGTTGGCGTAAAAGAGCCACGAGTCACTCCATACCCGCTCGATGTATTCATCAAAGGGGCTTCCCCCCTTCTGGTGGTTTGTGGCCAGCCCCAGCTGCCAGATATCCGTCATGATCCGGGTTCCCGCAAGAACCGTCGCGTTGGTTTCGCCAATGGTGTTCACAAACCTTTCCCAGTGGCCGTCCACCCAGGACTGGTGGTGGCACGACAGGCAGCTTGCCTGCATGGCCTTCTTCGCGGCGGTGCGTTCCTTTTCATCGTAGAGGAACTTGTCCGCGCTGCCCCCGGCGAAGTCCGTGGGCAGTGGCAGGCCGTCCTTGTTGCGAATGACGGAGGTGTCGGGTTCCCTGGGATGCGAATGGGCGTAGACCAGTCCGAAGATGCGATAGGGCAGGCGGTCTTTCACCTCGTGGCTGCGCTTGACGACGACCTTCCCCTCGGTGTCCGTCAGCAGGCTTATGTGGCAGGCGGCGCATGTGGGGGCGGTGAAATCCTTTCCCACCGTCCAGGGGACGTTGGTGAAATTCCATCCGCTGTTCTTGCTGGAAAAGATGTTCCCGTGCTTGCTTGCTTCATAGACTTTACTGGCGGGCACATCGGGTCCTACGTGGCATTCCCTGCAGGTGTAGGGCTTCCGGGCCATTTCGATGGAGAATTCGTGGCGGGTGTGGCAGGCAGCGCATGACCCCCGGCTGCCGTCCAGGTTGATGCGACCGACCCCCTGGTTGGGCCACCCCGAAATGACGGGAAAGGTCATCTCTCCCATGTCGGTTTCACGCGTCACGGAGCCTGTCACCTCGAGCTTCGTTCCATGGCAGTAGAGGCAGGACTCGGCTTCGGTGTGCGCGTTGGCGGGCTTTGTGGCGACTTTTCCCTTGTCGAACAGGGGCGTGTCGTTTATGGCGCCCATGAGTGTTTTGTAGAGGCTGTTGTTCACCAGGATGCCGTGGGCGTGGGCCATGAGGTTTTTATCGAACTGGTCGGCTTCTTCGACGTGGCAGGTGGCGCAGTCTTTGGGGCTCACCACGACGTGGATGGATGTGCCATTGTGGTCGAAGGTATCCTTGTGGGATGAGGCGTTGAGGGAATGGCACTCGGCACACCCCAGAGAAACGTTTTTCAGGTCCTCGGGAATTTTCTGTCCTGTGATCTTTCGAGCAAGGCCTTCGACGGCAAGGGCCTCGGCGGGGGTGGTCGCCGCATGACGACTCTTCTTCCATCCCTCCACGATGCCCGGGTGAATGGAGGTATGGCACCCCAGGCATTCTTCGGTTGCAGCGCTGATTTTCGATTCAGCCCGGGTGCCGGTAACCCCCAGCACGACGCACGCAACGGCCAGTGTGATGGCAAATATCCGTCTCATGAAAGTTCTCCCCCTCTTGGATTCAGATCACTCACTGGAAGGTCTTCGACCAAACAGGCAATAAAGGCGGGAATATAATAGACGCAAAGTCAGAGAGATTCAACGGCGGCGCCATCTTTCACTGCGGTGTGGGGACGCTTCAACCCTGCTTCTCATGCAAATGTATTCGATTGCGCCGGGGATATGAAAAAGGTATTCAGACGGCGACAGTGCCAGACTCCATCACTCTTTTTGTCAATCCTGTTCGAAACTGAAAGACTCGGAAATGCGGATACGGAGCTTGCCTTTGAATGATTCAAAGTGTGTCAGGGTAATCGCCGTCTGTGGTCAATATCTTCCGGCTATGTCCAGGATTCCAGGTCTGCCCGGAAAATGCGGATGCGACTCAGGATGCGTTCACGCTGCAGATTGAACCAGATCATGCCTCCCGTTATGGCCGCTCCCAAAGCCAGCAAAAACATGGCTTTGGCGAGTCTTTGCTCAGGAAACAGGAGAATCAGCTGCCCCAGAATGTTGAAGACCAGGAACACGACGCCACTATACAGGAACGCCCGGGTATGGAAGGCAATGCCCAGGATGATGCCGGTGAGGCTCAGCATCACTACGACGACCAAGATCATGAAATCACCTCTCAGGAAAACATCCATGGAGGCGGAGGCATAGAGGATGCTCGTTGCAGCGAGTCTCGCACTGTTCAGCACGCCGCGCTTGAGCTCCTTTCTGTGCAGTTGAAGGAGCAGCAGCACACTGACGGCTGCTGGTGCGACGTAAAGCTGGAGGGCCTGACTGCTCTTCACCAGGCCTGGTATCCAAAGATAGACTGCAGCGTTGAAGGACAGAATCGCCAGGTACAGGGGAACAGGTCTCGTGGTTTCACGGCATGTGAGCAGATAAAGCGCTCCGATGGACATGAGTGTTCCTGCTGCTTGAGCGGACTCAAGCTGCAGCGGGACCGTCAGCAATGCAAGGGCGGGCATCAGCAGCACAATATGCAGGAGCGGTTTGCACGACGTGATCCTGTGGATCACGAACAGGATAAAAGCGGATGCCATGATTGCAACCGTATCCCAGATGCTTGGCGGCGACAGTCCCAGGACGGTCAAGCGGATGTACAGCCCGACAGCGCCGCCGAATGCTGTCGTTCTATACACCCATCTCGCCTGATTGGATTTCCACGCCCGGTGCAGGCCGAGCAGCAGGAGCAGGAGGGCGGCTGCCAGGGCTGCAGCAGAATCTCCCCTGCTGCCCATCAACGGCTGCGGCTGGCTTTTGTCAGCAAGGACCTCTAAAAGAGCGATTCCATGCAGAAACCACTCCACCAATGCAAGCAGAGCAAGAGTCGGCCAGGCTTGGGAATGCAACAGTGTGATTTCCCTCGAGGCAAAATTCCACAACGCGCTCTGGGGACTCACGAGGGCTCTCTTTTCCCAATAATCCTGCAACCGCTCACCACTCACCGCCAGGAGTAGGGCCAGGAATGCCGCCTGCAGGGCGTACCAGGGTGCCAGGCGTGCCGCCTTGGGGAGGGGAACCCACAAGAGGGGCCAGCAATGGAGGAGGACGAGCAGCATTGCCATGGAGACGAGCAGCCAGAGCCTGTTCTGTCGCACCAGGCCATGGATAGCCGAAAGGGCGGCCAGGAGAGACAGGGTGAGGAGCCATTGGAGGGGCGGGTTCAAGGGGGTAAGGAGCAAGGTCACGATGGCGGCATTGAGACTCGGCACAATCCATGCGGAAAGAGCCTGGCGCAGAGGTGCCGCAGCCTCGCCGCCCCAGGAGCTTTTCTCCCATGCGGAATGAACGAACATCAGCATTGCACTCCACAATGCGAGGAAGAGGGGGAGGTGCACGAGGTGGGAGGGGCTCTCCAGCCAACCGCTCATGAGAGTAAAGAACAGCGACAAGAGGATGGCGTGACGTTGCCATGGGGCTTGGTGTAGCCGCCAGAGGTGCATAAAGGAGAGGGTGATGAGGCCCCCTGTGAAAAAGGTCCAAGACCATTGGCTCAAGGAGAAAAAGTGATGAAGCCTCGAGAGGTTTTCCACTTTCATGAGGATCATCTGAAACAGGAAAAAAGAGAGAAATGCGGACACACTCGTGAGAAGGGGTGTGGCGAGGTCATGGACCTGCAAGCCCCATCGGGCGGATAGCTCCTGCTCGTGCGTTCTCCACAATGGCACAGCCCGCAGGAGTCCATTGGCCCAGAGCAGATTGAGGGCAACGGCGGCGGTCGGACAAAGGAGGATGCATTCCAAGAGACTCACCAGGGTCCGGGTTTCCAGGGAAGCCATCGCGGCCGCAAAGAAAGCCGGACCTGTGAATGCCAGCGAAAACGCTCCAAAATAAGCGAATCCCCTCCATGGGCTGTTGCGCAGCATCAGATAA
>DAIQOB010000029.1:0-13507 GCA_036788075.1 Syntrophobacteraceae bacterium | reverse complement strand
TCCGCGAAGGGGGACGCACCGTCGGCGCAGGGGTTATCACTGAAATCATCGAGTAAATTTCAAAACATAAGGTAATCGACTATGCGAGTCATTGTGACCCTGGCTTGTTCCGGATGTAAACGTCGCAATTATACGACGACAAAGAACAAGCGTACGACCCCGGAAAAACTGAGCTTCAAGAAATACTGCAAGTTCTGTGATGCTCATTTGGAGCACAAAGAGACAAAATAGGACTTCCGCCGGGCTGGATAAACTCCAACTCGGCGGAACCTCGTGCGGTTTTACCGAAAATGAGAGGCTGCCCTGGACAATCGGTGGAACACTCGACAGGCACCCGGATTCCAGGCAGCTTTTTCGCGTCGGTGCAGCAGTCCAACGCAACTCTGTGATGTTGACACAAATGAGACGTAAATGAATCTGCCAAAGCAGTCCCAAAACAAAGAAGAAAATGTAGATCAGTCCGGCAAAGCACAGAAGGCGGAGACCCTGAAGAAGAATGCTCCCAAGGTCGCCAAGGTGAAGAAGCCGGATGCACCCAAGAAGGCTGTAAAAAAGGAAGAATCCGGGCCGAGCGTTTGGGAGCGTTTCCGGCAGTATCTCCGGGAAGTGTCGTACGAGCTCAAGAAGGTCGTCTGGCCTTCCCGCAAAGAGACCATCGGTTCGACGTCGGTCGTTCTGGTGATCGTGCTCATTTCGGCGTTATTTCTCGGGATTGTGGATTTGGTTTTGAGTCGACTTGTGCGATTAATCATCGAATGATGAGCTTTCTTTTGAGAGTCGAAGAAAGGCGCGAATTTTAAGCACGAGCGGGGTGGTTTCGTGGCGAAATACTGGTACATTGTTCATACATATTCTGGCTTTGAGAACAAGGTGAAATCCGCCTTGGAGGAACGTATCAAATCCCAGGGGAAAGAGTCTCTGTTTGGCCAGGTCCTGGTGCCGACGGAGAAGGTCATCGAGCTCGTCAAGGGACAGCGGAGAGCATCCTCCCGGAAGTTCTACCCTGGATACATTCTGGTGCAGATGGAGCTCAACGACGACACGTGGCACCTGGTACGCGACACCCCCAAAGTGACGGGATTCATAGGCAACCAGGAACGCCCCATCCCCTTGTCCGACGAAGAAGCCGAAACCATCATTCAGCAGATGCAGGAAGGGACCGAAAAGCCGCGTCCCAAGTTTCGGTTTGAGAAGGGCGATGAAGTCCGCGTCGTGGACGGCCCCTTCGCCAACTTCAACGGTATGGTGGACGAAGTCATCCCCGAAAAAGGCAAAGTTCGCGTACTGGTCAGTATTTTTGGCCGATCGACACCGGTCGAGCTTGATTTCGTTCAAGTCAACCGAATATGATTTTTTTCGCAATGGGTCAGGATTGAGGAGTTAAAGCAAGAATGGCAAAAAAGGTCGTAACCAACATCAAGCTACAGGTACCTGCCGGACAAGCGAATCCATCGCCTCCTATCGGCCCCGCTCTGGGCCAGCATGGCGTGAATATAATGGAATTCTGCAAGTCGTTTAATGCCAAAACCCAGGGTCAAGAAGGGATGATCATTCCAGTTGTCATCACCGTCTATGCTGACCGATCGTTTACTTTCATCACCAAGACCCCCCCGGCGGCCGTTCTGCTCAAGAAGACGGCTCAAATCGCCAAGGGATCGAGCGAGCCCAACCGGGTAAAAGTCGCAAAAGTGACCAAACAGCAAGTGGAGGACATCGCCAAGCTCAAAATGTCCGACCTGAATGCCCGGGATCTGGAGGCAGCCGTTCTTATCATCGCAGGCACCGCCCGCAGCATGGGTATCGATGTAGAATAAGAATCGGCCATCGTGGATGAATGTTTAGTCAGTTTCTGGAGAGTTTAAGATGGCAACACATGGAAAAAAATATCGCGCCTCGCGCGAAAAGATAGATCCTGCCAAGCGCTATACCTTTCAAGAAGCCCTGCAGCTGGCGAAGGAATGTTCCTACGCCAAGTTTGACGAAAGCCTCGATATCGCCGTGCGTTTGGGCGTCGATCCACGCCATGCCGACCAGATGGTACGCGGCACCGTTGTGCTGCCCAACGGCTTGGGAAAAACCGTGCGCGTCCTGGTTTTCGCCAAAGGGGAAAAGGTGAAGGAAGCTCTGGACGCAGGGGCCGACTACGCCGGCGGTGATGAGCTCGTCGAAAAAATCAAAGAGGGCTGGCTTGATTTCGACAAGACCGTTGCCACTCCCGATATGATGGGCGGTGTGGGTAAAATCGGTAAGGTCCTCGGCCCGAGAGGGCTCATGCCCAATGCCAAGCTGGGAACGGTGACCTTCGATCTTCAAAAAGTCGTCAACGAGATCAAAGCGGGTAAAGTGGACTTCCGTGTGGAGAAGACCGGTATTGTTCATGCCACACTGGGAAGGGTTTCCTTCGCCGAGGAGAAGCTCATAGAGAACATTTCGGCCTTCATGGAAACAATCATCCGTTTGAAACCGACAGCAGCCAAGGGAACCTACCTGAAGGGGATCGCCATCTCCACGACGATGGGGCCGGGCATCCAGGTGGATCCCCTGGCGGTAAAGAGTGTCATGTCCTGATTCGAGGGTCATATTTTTGGGGCCCCTCGGCCGAAACATTCCGGAATGGAATAGACTACCTGCCGTTTGGTGTTTTCAGTCGTCTGAGACCGTAGGGACATCCAAGTGGTGTTTAAACCCCGACGCACAGGGGAACCTGCAGAGATGTACGAAGGAACCAATCCGGCTCACTGACTTGCGATAGGAATCCTCCATGCCCCCTCCCCTTTGGAGAGGGATTTGAAGGGAACAATCGAAAGCACACCGGCAGAGGAAAGGAGGGTTGATACACTTTGGAGCGAGCCCAAAAGGAGCAAATTGTTGCGGATTTGCACGAAAAGTTTCAGAGGGCCAGTGCAACGATCTTGACGGATTTCAAGGGACTTTCCGTTGCTCAAATGACCGAGCTGCGTGACGCTCTGGCAAACGAAAAGGTGGACTATCAGGTGGTGAAGAACACTCTGATGCGCCTTGCCAGCCAGGAAACGGGCGCCACCGTTTTGCAGCCGTACATCAAAGGCACCTGCGCCGTTGCCATCGGCTATGGCGATCCGGCGGTTCCTGCGAAAATCATCAAGAAGTTCAACAAGACCAATGAAAAACTGCAAATCAAAGCCGCTTCGCTGGGACAGCGCGTTCTCAATGCAGATCAAGTCGCTGCCCTGGCAGAGCTGCCGCCGCGTGAAGAACTTTTGGCCAAACTCTTGGGAACGCTCAATGCAGTGCCGACGAGCCTGGTGACTGTACTGAGCGGAGTGCCGAGAGCCTTTGTAGGTGTGCTGGCGGCCATTCAACGTCAAAGAGAAGAAGCATAAAATACCCCATGGAGGAAGCAAGAAATGTCTGATATCAGCAAAGAAGATGTCGTCAAATTCATTGAAAACATGACCGTGCTCGAGCTGAGTGAGCTCGTGAAGGAGCTCGAGGAACGTTTCGGCGTCAGTGCAGCAGCACCTGTTGCCATCGCAGCCATGCCCGGCGCCGCCGGTGCGGAAGCCGCCCCTGTAGAAGAGAAAACGGAATTCTCCGTCGTCATTACGGGCTGCGGCGACAAGAAGATCCAGGTCATCAAGGAAGTACGCGCCATCACGAGTTTGGGATTGAAGGAAGCCAAGGAATTGGTGGAGAGCGTTCCCGGCGTGGTGAAGGAAGGCATCCCCAAGGATGAAGCAGAGGCCATTGCCAAGCAGCTGACAGAAGCAGGTGCCACTGTAGAAATCAAGTAATACCCCTTCTTGGTCATTGATCAAGACGTCGGAAACCGGCTGCCGCTATTGCGTGCAGCCTGTTTCCGATTTTCGATTTTTAGTACCTTAAAGAACGGGAGTGATGTGCCCCCTGGATGATGCGGACGTTTTGAGCGAGGAATCACACGACATTCAGTGCTCACACCACTGGAGCACAAGACTCTTTTAAGTTGCAGGAGAGAGCATGGCGACGGCTTTGACCCATGAGTATCGGGTTCGGAAGAATTTTGGAAAAATCCAAAAGATTATTGACATTCCCAATCTTATCCAGATGCAGAAGGAAAGCTACGAACAGTTTCTGCAGCGGGATGTCCCCCCTGAAGCCAGGAGCGATAAAGGACTGCAGGAAGTATTTAAAAGTGTTTTCCCCATAGAGGATTTCAGCGGTACCGCTTCACTGGAATTCGTCCAATACAGTTTCGGGGAAGTCAAGTATGAAGTGGAAGAATGTCTCGCGCGCGGGATGACCTACGAAGCCCCCGTAAAAATCGTTGTCCGCCTGGTGGTCTACGATGTCGACAAGGAGGCGGACGTTCGGTCCATTCGCGACATCAAGGAGCAGGAAATCTATTTCGGCACGCTGCCGCTGATGACGGAAAACGGGACGTTCATCATCAACGGAACCGAGCGTGTCATCGTCAGCCAGTTGCATCGTTCTCCCGGAATCTTTTTTGACCATGACCGCGGTAAGACCCATTCGAGCGGAAAAATTCTTTATTCCTCGCGCATCATCCCTCTGCGCGGCTCGTGGCTGGACCTCGAATTTGATCCCAAGGACATTTTGTACATTCGCATCGACCGGCGGAGAAAATTCCCCGTCACCGTTCTTCTCAAGGGGCTCGGGTATTCCACCGAGGAATTGCTCAATTATTTCTATCCCAGTGAAACCATCTACCTGGGGGATGAAAACCAGTCCGAGAAGGAATTGAATCCCGATATTCTCCTGGGAAGCCGCGCCCCGGAAGACATTCTCCACCCGGAAACGGGCGAGGTGATCATCAAAAAGAACAGGAAACTGGGCAAGCAGACACTCAAGCGCCTCCAGGAACTGGGCATTCAGCGACTTCCCGTAAAAACGACGGAGATCATGGGGCAGGTCCTCGCCCAGGACGTCATTGACTACAGCACAGGGGAAATCATTGCAGAATGCAACGACACCGTCAACGAATCGATGGTCGCCGATTTCCTCGAACGGGATGTGCAGCAGTTTGAGCTGCTCCATCTCGAAGGCGTGGATGTGAGTCCCTCGTTTCGCAACACGCTCCTCATGGATAAGGTCAACACGCCCGAAGACGCCATCATCGAGATCTATCGCCGGTTGCGTCCCAGCAATCCACCGACCCTGGAAGTGGCGACCGAGTTTTTCAACAATCTTTTCTTCAATCCGGATCACTACGACCTTTCCGAGGTCGGACGGCTCAAGCTCAATTTGCAGCTGGGCTTTAAAAAAGACGAGGTTCCCCTGGATTACCGGACCCTCCGCAAGGAGGATATCCTCACGGCGGTGCGGCATCTGATCCGCTTGAAGGATTCCCAGGGGCCTGTCGACGATATCGACAATCTCGGAAACCGAAGGGTCCGGGCCGTTGGCGAGCTCCTGGAAAACCAATACCGTATCGGCCTCGTGCGCATGGAGCGGGCCATCAAGGAGCGCATGACACTCCAGGAAGTGGAGGCGCTCATGCCCCACGATCTCATCAACGCCAAGCCCGTTTCAGCGGTGGTGAAAGAATTTTTCGGCACGAGCCAGCTGTCGCAGTTCATGGACCAGACGAATCCTCTTTCGGAAATCACCCACAAGCGTCGCCTCAGCGCCCTGGGGCCTGGCGGTCTGACGCGGGAGCGGGCGGGTTTTGAGGTCCGTGACGTCCATCCGACTCACTATGGCCGCATCTGCCCCATCGAAACACCGGAAGGTCCAAATATCGGACTCATCGTTTCACTGTCCACCTATGCGCGTGTGAATTCGTACGGATTCATCGAAACGCCTTACCGAAAGGTTCACGACGCCGTCGTCGAAAAGGAGGTCAGCTACCTGACGGCCATGGACGAAAAGGACGACCCCATCGCCCAGGCCAACGCCCCCCTGGACGACAACGGCCGATTCATCCGTGATCAGGTGTCCGCGCGGACCGCCGGTGAATTCGTGATGCTGCCTCCCGAAGAAATCCGTCACATGGACGTCTCCCCCAACCAGCTGGTGAGCGTTTCGGCGTCTCTCATTCCCTTCCTGGAGCATGACGACGCCAACCGTGCCCTTATGGGGTCCAACATGCAGCGGCAGGCCGTACCCCTGATTCAGACGCGGGCCCCTCTTGTCGGGACAGGAATCGAGCGCATCGTTGCCAAGGACAGCGGTGTCACCATCGTGGCCAAGCGGTCGGGGATCGTGGAATATGTCGATGCCACCCGTATCGTCGTGCGGTCCACCGAAGAGGATATCCACCAGGGCACCGGCGTCCACATTTACAAGTTGATCAAGTTCCAGCGTTCCAACCAGAACACATGCATCAATCAAAAGCCCCTCGTGCAGCAGGGTGATTTTGTCCGGCGCGGTCAGATCATTGCCGACGGCCCTTCCACCGATCACGGGGAGCTGGCCCTCGGGCGCAATGTCATGGTGGCGTTCATGAGCTGGGGCGGGTACAACTTTGAAGATTCCATTCTCGTCAGTGAACGCATCGGCAAGGAAGATGTTTTCACCTCCATCCACATCGAGGAATTTGAAGTGGTGGCGAGGGATACCAAGCTGGGGAAGGAAGACATCACCCGCGATATTCCCAATGTGGGAGAAGAAGCCCTCAAGAACCTGGACGAAAGCGGGATCATCCGCGTGGGCGCCTACATTAAGCCCAACGATATCCTCGTCGGGAAGGTCACTCCCAAGGGTGAATCGCAGTTGACTCCCGAAGAAAAGCTGCTGCGGGCCATTTTCGGCGAAAAAGCGAGCGACGTGAAAGACACGTCCCTGCGTGTGCCGCCAGGTGTGGAAGGCATCATCATCGATGCCAAGGTATTCTCCCGCAAAGGCGTCGAAAAGGACGAGCGCACCATCTTGATCGAAGAGATGGAGATTTCGCGCCTCATGAAAGACCAGCGGGACGAGCTGGAAATCATCCGCAAGACCACGGCCAAGCGCCTGGTGCAGATCCTCCAGGGGAAGATCAGCGACAGCACCATCAAGGACGGCAAGAAGGTCTACATCAAAAAGGGCGAAGAAATCACGGAGGAATTTCTCCTGGGACTCCCCAGCGGCCTCTGGGACCAGTTGTCCGTACCCAAGGATCCTGCGGTCTCCATGGAAATCGAGACCATCGCCGAAGGCTACAGGGACCAGGTTCAGCTGGTGAGGGCACTCTTCGAGGAAAAAATCAGCAAGCTGCGGCGGGGAGACGAGCTTCCCCCAGGCGTCATCAAGATGGTCAAGATTTACGTGGCCGTCAAGCGCAAGCTCCAGGTGGGCGACAAGATGGCCGGCCGCCACGGCAACAAGGGTGTCATCTCACGGATCCTGCCCATCGAGGATATGCCCTATTTCCCCGATGGGACCCCCGTGGATCTGGTCTTAAATCCCCTCGGCGTTCCCTCGCGCATGAACGTGGGTCAGGTCCTGGAAATTCACCTGGGATGGGCCGCCAAGGGGTTGGGACAGCAGCTGGCCGACATGCTGGAAGCCCACAAGGAAAAGGAGACCATTAAAGAGAAGCTCAAACGCATCTACAACCAGTTGGAGTTCGGTGCATATTTTGAGGACGCCGATGAAAAGCATCTGAAGGCGTTGATCAAGGATTTTCAGGAAGGCATCCACGTTGCGACTCCCGTATTCGACGGGGCGGAAGAATTTGAAATCAGAGAATTCCTCAGGGAGGGAGGCGCATCGGAAACGGGTCAGAGCATCCTCTACGACGGGCGCACGGGCGAGCCTTTCGACCAGCCGGTCACCGTCGGCGTCATGTATATGCTCAAGCTGCATCACTTGGTGGACGACAAGATCCATGCCCGATCCATCGGCCCCTACTCGCTTGTGACCCAACAGCCTCTCGGCGGCAAGGCCCAATTCGGAGGACAGCGCCTCGGAGAAATGGAGGTCTGGACTATGGAGGCCTATGGAGCGGCGCACGCCCTGCAGGAATTCCTCACAGTCAAGTCGGACGATGTGGCGGGACGCACGCGCATGTATGAAAAGATTGTCAAGGGAGACAATACGCTCGAAGCGGGGCTCCCTGAATCATTCAACGTGCTCGTGAAGGAACTTCAGGCGCTCGCGCTGGATGTCAGATTGCTGGAAGAGGAAGAAGGGAATTAACGAAGGAGTGCCCTTTGAAAGAGCTTTACAGCCTTTTTACGAAGCCCAAGGACCCGGTGTATTTCAATGCAGTGAAAATCATGATCTCTTCTCCGGAGCGTATTCGCGAGTGGTCCTATGGAGAGGTCAAGAAGCCGGAGACCATCAACTATCGTACGTTTAAACCCGAGCGTGATGGGCTTTTCTGCGCCAGAATATTTGGCCCCATAAAAGATTACGAGTGCAACTGCGGCAAGTACAAGCGCATGAAGCATCGCGGCGTGGTCTGCGAGAAATGCGGTGTGGAAGTCATTCAATCCAAGGTCCGCCGGGAGCGTATGGGACACATCGAACTGGCCGCACCCGTGGCGCACATCTGGTTCCTGCGCAGTTTGCCCAGCAAGATCGGCAACCTCCTGGATCTGACCCTGAGGGAATTGGAAAAGGTCCTTTACTTCGATTCGTACATCGTGCTGAATCCAGGAGAGACTCCACTCACCCGGGGAGAGCTCCTCACGGAGGAAAAATACCGGCAGTCCGTCCAGGAATACGGGAGTGGCTTTGTGGCCGGCATTGGAGCCGAAGCCATCAAACAGCTGCTCATGGATCTGGACCTGGAATCCCTTGCCGTCGAACTCCGTGAAGAGATGAGCAAGACCAATTCCATGGCGAAGCGGAAAAAGCTGGCCAAGCGGCTCAAGATCATCGACGCTTTCCGGGAATCGGAAAATCGTCCCGAATGGATGATCATGGAGGTCGTCCCGGTTTTGCCTCCGGACCTGAGACCCCTCGTTCCCCTCGATGGCGGGCGCTTCGCCACCAGCGATCTGAACGATCTTTACCGCAGAGTCATCAACAGAAACAACCGCCTCAAGCGGCTGCAGGAGCTCAATGCGCCCGACATCATCATCCGGAACGAAAAGCGCATGCTCCAGGAAGCAGTGGACGTTCTCTTCGACAACGGACGCAGGGGCAAGACGATCACCGGCGCGAGCAAACGTCCGCTGAAATCCCTGAGCGACATGCTGAAGGGCAAGCAGGGCCGGTTCCGCCAGAACCTCCTGGGGAAGCGCGTCGATTATTCCGGTCGTACCGTCATCGTTGTGGGGCCGAACCTGCGTCTCCACCAGTGCGGTCTCCCCAAGAAGATGGCCCTGGAGCTGTTCAAGCCCTTCATCTACAACAAGCTGGAGGAAAAGGGCTATGTCACCACCATCAAGGCGGCTAAAAAGATGGTGGAACGGGAAACGCCCGAGGTGTGGGACACTCTCGACGAGGTCGTGCGGGAATTCCCCATCATGCTGAACCGGGCGCCTACTCTGCACCGACTGGGCATCCAGGCTTTCGAACCGATCCTCATCGAAGGAAAGGCGATCCAGCTCCATCCCCTCGTCTGCACGGCGTTCAACGCCGACTTCGACGGGGACCAGATGGCCGTTCATGTGCCGCTGTCCATCGAAGCACAGACTGAAGCGCGCATTTTGATGATGTCCACCAACAATATCCTCAGCCCGGCCCATGGAGACCCCATCATTGTGCCGTCTCAGGATATCGTTCTCGGCATCTATTACATGACGCGCGAAAAGCC
Source organism: Syntrophobacteraceae bacterium (assembly GCA_036788075.1). Taxonomy (GTDB): domain Bacteria; phylum Desulfobacterota; class Syntrophobacteria; order Syntrophobacterales; family Syntrophobacteraceae; genus Desulforhabdus. The sequence goes on along the minus strand of DAIQOB010000029.1, from coordinate 3,840 downwards.
TTTCGCCAAGGGAGAAAATCGTATCTTCTCCAGCAGAGGAGAAGTTCGCTGCGCCTACGATGCCGGTGAGGCCGACCTCCATGCCCGGGTTTTTGTCCGCATGGGGGGGGAGCGGGTGCAGACGACGGTGGGACGAGTCATCCTTTCGGAAATCCTGCCCGACGGGTTTCCCTTTTCGGCCGTCAACCGCGTCATGAACAAGAAGGTTTTGGCCCAGCTCATCGACATGTGCTACCGGACTGCCGGTGTCAAGGCAACGGTCATTCTCGCCGACCGGCTGAAGGACTTGGGCTACGCCTTCGCCACACGCTCGGGAATTTCCATTTCCATCAAGGATATGACCATCCCCAGGCGCAAGACGGAGATCCTGGATCAGGCCTTTGACCTGGTGAAGGAGATCGAGCGTCAGTACAACGAAGGTCTCATCACGGAAGGTGAGAAATACAACAAGGCGGTGGACATCTGGGCCAAGGCGACGGAAGACGTCGCGGCAGAGATGATGAAGGAAATCGCCACGGATGAGATCACGGATGCTGAAGGCAAGACAAAGCAGACGGAGGCCTTCAATTCCATTTACATGATGGCGGACTCCGGAGCCCGAGGCAGCAAGGACCAGATGCGGCAGCTGGCTGGAATGCGTGGTCTCATGGCCAAGCCCTCCGGCGAAATCATTGAAACGCCCATTACCGCCAATTTCCGTGAAGGCCTCACGGTGCTCCAGTACTTCATTTCCACCCATGGCGCTCGGAAAGGCCTCGCGGACACGGCCCTCAAGACAGCCAACTCCGGTTATCTCACGCGTCGCCTCGTTGACGTGTCTCAGGACGTCATCGTTTCCGAGCACGACTGCGGGACCATGGACGGCATTGAAGTGGAAGCCCTCCTGGAAGCGGGTGAGGTCATCCAGCGTCTGGGGGACCGCATCCTGGGGCGTGTCACGCAAGAAGACGTTGTGGACCCCGTCACGGGAGACATCCTTGTGGAAGCCGGTGTTGAAATCGATGAGCACCGCGTTCAGATCATCGAAGATGCGGGCGTCGAGCGGGTGCCCATCCGGTCGGCCCTCACCTGCCGCAGTGAACGGGGCATCTGCGCCATGTGCTACGGACGTGATCTGGCCCAGGGAAAGCTGGCCCAGATTGGGGAAGCTGTCGGCATCATTGCGGCACAGTCCATCGGAGAGCCCGGGACACAGCTGACCATGCGGACGTTCCACATCGGCGGTACCGCAAGCAAGAGCATCGAGCGGACGGCCATCAACAACCGGTATCCCGGAGCGGTACGGTTCATCAATCTCAACACCGTGCGCAACCGTGAGGGTGACCTGGTGGCAATGAACCGCAACGGCGAAATCGTCATCATGAGCGAATCAGGGCGTGAACGCGAGCGCTATGTCATCAACTATGGCGCGAAACTGAAAGTCCAGGACGCTCAGGTCGTGGAAGCGGGCAATCTCCTGGCGGAATGGGACCCTTTCACAACCCCTATTCTCACCGATGTCGCGGGCACCGTCAAATTCGGCGATATCGTGGAAGGTCAGACGATGCAGGAAAAGCTGGACCCGGTGACAGGGAAATCCAGCAAGGTCATTGTTGAATACAGGGATTCGGATGTCCGTCCCCGCATCTCCATTAAAGATGAGAAGGGAAAGACGGCCCGCGTGGGGGAAGGCGGCGCAGCCCGTTACTTCATGCCGCTGGGAGCCATTTTGATGGTGTCCGAAGGTGATCCCATCTATCCCGGTGACGTATTGGCTCGTATCCCGCGGGAAACGACCAAAACGAAAGACATCACCGGTGGTCTTCCCCGTGTGGCCGAGCTCTTCGAGGTGCGAAAACCCAAGGAAAACGCCGTCATCACGGAAATTGACGGGGTGATCAGTTTTGGGAAGGACACCAAGGGCAAGCGTAAAGTCACCGTGACTCCCGATGTCGGTGACCCCAGGGATTACCTGATTCCAAAGGGCAAGCACATCAGTGTCCATGAAGGCGACTATGTCCGGGCAGGCGAACCCCTGATGGATGGCTCTCCCAATCCTCACGATATCTTGAATGTCCTCGGAGAAAAGGAGGTCGCCAAGTATCTTGTGGACGAAGTGCAGCAGGTCTATCGCCTGCAGGGCGTCAAGATCAATGACAAGCATATTGAAGTCATTGTACGGCAGATGTTGAAGCGCGTTCGCATCACGGATCCCGGTGATTCCGAATTCCTGATGGGCGAGCATGTGGAAAAGCAGATGTTCGAAGAGATCAATGCAGCCCTCATCGCCGAAGAAAAGCGCCCCGCTGCTGCGGAGCCCCTGCTGCTGGGGATCACCAAGGCATCCTTGAGCACTCAGAGCTTCATTTCCGCAGCTTCGTTCCAGGAAACGACTAAGGTATTGACGGATGCCGCCACTGCTGGCAAAGTGGACAACTTGCTTGGACTCAAGGAAAACGTCATCATGGGACGCCTTATTCCTGCCGGAACGGGGATGCGGAACTATCGCGAGGTACGTAAATAGGGGCGTCACCGGCAGGGATCCGTCTTTCATCCATAAAAGAGCTTGACAAGGAAACTCCCCATTTTGTAAATAGAGGAGATTTGGAAGCCAAGACAATTGGCCTTTTGCGAAGGATTTCCGAAAAGAGCGGAGAAAAAGAGAAATGCCCACTATCAACCAGTTGGTGCGAAAAGGCAGAGAAGAGATCAAGAAGAAGTCCACCACACCGGCTCTTCAAAACTGCCCCCAGAAGCGCGGAGTGTGTGTGCGTGTCTACACCACCACCCCTAAAAAGCCTAATTCGGCATTGAGAAAGATCGCCCGTGTTCGCTTGACCAACGGCATCGAGGTCACTTCATATATTCCCGGCATCGGGCACAACCTTCAGGAGCACTCGGTCGTCCTGATTCGAGGGGGCCGCGTCAAGGATTTACCCGGTGTACGTTATCATATCATTCGTGGGACCTTGGACGCTCTTGGGGTGGCAAACCGCAAGCAGGGACGTTCCAAATACGGCGCCAAGAAACCGAAATAGTGCAGCACAAGGTTAACTCTGGGGCCATGACACGGATCGAGCCGTCATGGCCTCTCTTTTCTCCTGATTAATTTAAAACGGTCGAGGAAGCGGATGCCTAGAAGAAGAGAAGTTGCAAAGCGATATGTCTTGCCGGATCCAAAATACAACAGCAAGCTGGCGGCAAAGTTCATCAACAATGTGATGCGTCGGGGCAAAAAGAGTGTTGCGGAGAATATCTTCTACGGAGCACTGGATCTCATCGAGCAGAGGTCCAAGCAGGATCCGTTGGAAATGTTCAACAAGGCCCTCGACAATATCCGGCCCATCATCGAGGTCAAGTCGAGACGCGTCGGCGGCGCCACGTATCAGGTTCCTGTAGAGGTGCGCCACGAAAGGCGTGATGCATTGGCCATGCGCTGGCTCATCAATTATGCCAACCAGCGCTCGGAAAAAACCATGGTGCAAAGGCTTGCAGGCGAATTGCAGGATGCGGCCCAGGGTCGAGGCGCATCGGTCAAGAAACGGGAAGATACACATCGCATGGCGGAAGCCAATAAGGCATTTGCTCACTACAGGTGGTAACCTCCCGGACCGGATTCCATCATCTGGAGGAAGGTGTTGTTGCGAGCTCAGTGAAGCAGTCGGAAATCCAGGCTTCTTCGCTATTCCCCTCGCAATGACCTTGTGTGCAGTCTAAGGAAAAACGCAAAAGGCAACAGAAAGATTTCAGGGCCGTCGGTGGGCGGATCGCTGGATCTGGAATGCACGGTTTATTCAATATCGGCGAGGAGGAAATACGATGGCGAAGAAGAAGTTTGAGCGGACGAAGCCACACGTGAAT
>DAIQOB010000028.1:0-13530 GCA_036788075.1 Syntrophobacteraceae bacterium | reverse complement strand
CGAGAATTTTTCAATTCGTGGACCGTCTGCCGAGGACTCCCACCGGCAAGCTGCTGAGGAGAAAATTGCGGTCTTTGTGAGCTTATCTTCAAAGGACCCGTGCCTCTTGACGTGGACGGAGGCCCTTTTGTCAGTCGGCGGTGTTTGGGAGTGTGAATCATGGACTGGAAAATCAGCGTTCTTTGCGAAAACACGGTTGACGGGCGCCTGGAAGCCGCTCCTGCAAAGGTCAAGATCCTAACCGTTCGCAGTACACATCAGTAGCTTTTCCAGGCTTCTCACCAGCAGCGGATCCAGGGGATCCGGTGAGGCGAGAGGAGACCATTCCAGATTGTCCGTCGTGCTCCATTGGGTTTGGAAGAGGTGTACATGATCTCCCTCGGGCGCCCAGACGGATGGATTGGTGGGACCGAACACGATGAGACAGGGGATTCCGGTGGCGGCCGCCAGGTGGCTGACTCCTGAATCGTTTCCCATGTAAAAACGGCATTCACTCAAAAATGCACTGAGGCGGTTGAGGGACAGGTTTTCCAGGCAAAGGATTCCCAGCCTGGCGGCCGCTTCAGCGGCAAATCCTTCCAGGACTTCATCCGCCGGACCCCGGCTCAAGAGGATGGGGCCGTCATGATGCCTGCGGAGCCAATGCAGAAGAGACCACCAGTTGCGGAGAGGCCAGATTTTTCTTCTTCCGCCGCTTCCTGGGTGCAGGAGCACGGGTTTCTGTTTCGGCGACCATCCGTGAAATGACAAAAATGCTCGTGCTGCTGCGCGTTCGCCGGGGGAGGTTTCAATGCGGACGGATACATTTTTCACGGGCCAGCCGAGGGCCATGAATTGCTCTCGCAAAAAGCGGGAGACAGCGCGCGGCTGTTCTGTGGCTTCGGGAAAGGACTGTATCCAGTTTACGGGGTAATGGACGCGATGGGAGAGCCGGTCGGCAAGAATCCTGCTGCCTGCCTGACCGAAAACCACCATGGCGTGGGCATCCTGGAAAAAGGGGGGAAGGGGGGCTTCCCGCCACAGATCTTCATGAAAAAAGGGAAGTAGCTCCGGACCTTCGCAGGAGGAGGCTGTGTGGACCCACGGTCTGGAGGCAATGAGGGCGACATGTTCCCGCCTGGACCAAAAGTCCATGAAAAGATCCGGCTGACATTGGTAGATCCCTTCGAGAACGGGGAACGCGAGCAGAAAATCTCCGAGAGCGCCCTGATGGAGGATGATGAGCCTTCGCATGGATCACGACTGCAGTAAGGTCATGCCTTTCCGGAATTTTTGTGCATCAGCTTCCTGTCGGACCATCGTTTGAGAAATCGGGACGCCTTTGAAACAACCGGGGATTCGAGAATCGGGTCCCTGATGAGGCCCTGTGCACGCAAGGCCTTTTGCAGGCATGTTTTCAGGACGCTGCAGGAAAGGCAGGCGGCTCGCGGCTGCATGACACCGTCCTCATCCCGTGGGCAGACAGTGTCGGCATCTCCGTAGCACGGAGGACGATCTTCCCCCTCGGGGGTAGAGACGCTCGGTGGGTCTTGCGGGGCACTCATGACTTCCAGTGGCTCCCTAGTCCGCAAGGACGGCTTTTCATTTCACTCGAGGATTTCCAGGACAGCCCGCTTACGCAGCTTGGTGGCGGCAGCATTGACCAGTGTGCGCAGCGCGTGAGCATTGCGGCCTTCCTTTCCGATGATTTTCCCCAAATCCACCTTGGCTGCGCGGAGTTCGATGACGGAGATCTGCTGCCCGCAGATTTCTTTCACCACTACCTCATCGGGGTATTCGGCCAGAGCGCGAGCGATCACTTCCACCAATTCTTTGATCTGGATGTCTTCTTCCATAGGTCATTCCTACTCCAACAGATTGAGTCGTCGTTCAAAAGGAACATTGAAGGTCGATGCTCTAGATGGATCTTGCTGTTTAGCTTCAGTCGCCGAGGGAGATGCCGCCGTTCCGGAGGGAGCCGAAACAGGCAGCCGTCGGGGAGCATCAGATACCATGGCAAAAATGAGGCCTCTATCCAAAAACCGCAGTCGTTCACCAGGCGAATGGGGCCGATGTTTGCAGCCGGACTAGAATTCGTCGTCATCCTTGACCTCGGAGACATTACGAAAAAGCCCCAACCGTGTCAAGCTGAAATATTAGAAAAAATAATATGTTGCATATGGCATGGCGCTCTATGGAGGCAGAGAAAAAAGACTTTTCTTTTCTCAATCTATTGGCTAACTTATACTGCAATTCGGATAGAATTATTTGCTCTCGGCATGTATACTTTGCTCTACTGGCCGAGCCCCACGGAAACTGAAAGGACTGAACGAACGGATGTCATCTTTTTTACCCCCCTGGTTGAAATCCCTCCCCCTGGTGGAGGCCCCCCATCTGGAGCTCGTTCCCCCTCATCTAAACGATAACACGGGAGACCTGGATCGATTGATCCGAGCCCTCAAGCAGCGGGGATATACGCCTGTCCATGTCAACCCAGCCAGGATCAATCATTGGGTGCGGAGGCTCCGGGAGGGAAAGTACCGGGTGACGGCGATCATTGGGTATGCCTCCTGCCACTGGGAGCTGCTGGAGGTTCAGCCGGACCCTCCCGAAAAGCGGCCTATTCTGGGTTTTGCCGTAGATCTCGGAACCACCAGCCTCGCCTTTTACCTGGTGGACCTGGCAAGGAGGGAAATCCTTGCGCATACGTCCGTAGCCAATCCCCAGATTCCCATCGGGGAAGATATCCTCACCCGCATCCTTTACGCCAGGGAAGACGAGAGCATCCGGAAGCTGCAGAGCCTGCTCCTGGAAAGTTTCAATCAGGTCATGGGAAGCATGCTGGGCCAGATGGGTTATAGGGAGGATCAGGTCTACGCCCTGGCAGTGGCGGGCAATACAGCCATGAGCCACTTCTTCCTGGGGCTGGATCCTTCTCACATATGCCGTGAGCCCTATATTCCGGCCATGAACCGGTTTCCCTTTACCCACGGGCGGGAAATGGGGCTGAGGATCCATCCCGAAGCGTTGGTGTATGTCTTTCCCAATGTTGGAGCCTACTTCGGTGGGGACCTGACTGCGGGAATCCTGGCTGCCGGGTTTCACCGTTCCGAGGAAATGGTTCTCCTGGTGGATGTGGGGACCAATGCCGAAGTCGTTCTGGGCAATCGGGACTGGCTCATTGCCTGTGCTGGGGCTGCGGGGCCCGCCCTGGTGGGGGGGGTCATGGAGCGGGGGATGATGGCCGCTCCGGGTGCCATCGATCGGGTGAGGATTGACCCCGCCACTCTGGAACCTTCCTATCACGTACTGGGTGACGAAAAGCCCGTGGGGATCTGCGGCTCGGGAGTCATAGACACGGTGGCGGAAATGTTCCAGGCGGGGATTCTTACCATCCAGGGAAAGATCAACACGCAACTGGAATGTCCACGGATTGTCTCCACTCCTGACGGGCCGGCTTTTGTGCTGGCCTCGGCAAAAGAAACCGCTGACGGAGAGGACCTGCTCATCACCGAGATCGATGTGGGGATTTTTCTCAAGTCCAAGGCGGCCATGTACACGATCCTCACAGTCATCCTCAACAAAGTGGGCCTTCAGTTCAAAGACGTCAAAAAATTCTACGTTGCCGGGACATTCGGGAATAACATTGATCCGGCCATGGCCATCCGCATCGGCATGATTCCGGATCTCCCCCTGGAAACGTACGAGGGGTTGGGAAACACCGCGGGCAGGGGAGCCGCCATGGTGCTCCTGGATCGGTCTCTGCTCCGGGACGTCGAAACCATCTGTGACCAGATCACGTACATAGAGCTCAATGTGAATATGGAGCTCATGAACGAGTTCAGGGGTGCACTCTTTCTCCCTCATACGGATCCGAGACTGTTTCCTTCGGTGGAAATCTCCGAGAGGGCTATGGGGTAGCGCATCGTGATGACTCAAAGGAATTCTTCCAACCGGCGCAATGATCCGCCGGCGGCAAAGCCCCGCAAGCCCCTGGACGGAATGCTCGTCCTTCGGCTCCTGACGGTGTTCTTTTTGCTGCTCAACCTGTTGCTCCTCTATGGGCTTTTTTTTTCATCCCAGGGCATTCTGGGATATCGGCAGCAAAGCCGGCAGGTTGATGAGCTCGAGCAAAAAATTGTGGATCTCAAAAAGAAAAATCGCAGATTTTATAGTAAAATTCAGAACTTGAAAAAAGATGTCCATGCCCAGGAGCGTCTGGTGCGGCAGCAGTTGGGATGGGTGAAGGAAAACGAGCTGGTGCTGGAATTCGTGACTCCCTCCAGCAAAACTCCCGCAGAATGAGCTGCTGTTTGTCCCCGGCGGATGTCTCCTTAGAGTGCATTCCCTCAAGAGTTTCCCACCGAAAAAAACTCCTTGACGCTCTTTCCGGGAATATGGTAGCTGACAAAGTTCGCGTGAAGCAAGCTCCTTGCTCCAATCCGTGGATCGGAAGGGGCTTCATACCCAGAAGGAGGATGATTTAGATGAGAAAGTATGAAACGTTTTTTATTGTCGATCCGGATTTGCCGGACGAAGTGACCGCCGTGGTGGACGAAAAGGTGAAGAATATCGTCAGCTCCCTCGGCGGCATGGTGCTGACCTACGTTCCCTGGGGGAAGAAAAAACTGGCATACCCGGTGAAGAAGAGGACGAGAGGGCTCTATATCCTGATGGAATATGCAGGGGGGCCTGAAATGGTTGCCGAGCTCGAACGCAACATGCGTTTGGACGAGCGTTTCCTCAAGTTCATCACCGTGAAGCTGGACGATCGCTTCGACCCGGACAAGGAAGAGCCTTCTGCGGTCGTGACGCCCCCCGTTTTCGGTGAGGATGAAGAGGGTGAAGGCTCCGGCAGGCGAGCCCTCGACGAAGAGGGAGTCGAGGAAGAGTTTGAAGGGGAAGAAGAGCACGAGAGTGAGGAAGAATAGGACATCCCGCTCGGGTACCCTGTTCTTTTGAAAACTTCTTGACGATAAGGGGATAGAGATCATGGCTTTTCGACGTAAAAGACGTACATTTCATCGGCGCAAGGTCTGCCGCTTTTGTGTGGATGCCGAACTGAAGATAGATTACAAAGATTCCAAGACGTTGCGTTATTTTGTTACCGAACGGGGCAAGATTGTCCCCCGTCGGATTTCAGGCAACTGTGCAAAGCACCAGCGTAAAATGACCCTTGCCGTCAAACGCGCCCGGCAGATTGCTTTGCTGCCCTACACGACGATCCACACCGTTTAGGAGAGGGGGCCTTGGCCCCTTCTGAAAAATCCCATGGTCCCCAGCGATAACAGATCGCCATATTCGAGCTCTCCAGCATGGAGACGAGAGCTAGCTCTGGGTGTTATAGCGACGCTCATCTTCTTTGCATCCATGTTGGTGATTCCTCTGGCAGGGACTTTTTTCGGCATTTTTACTCCCATGCCAACGCTCCTGTTCTTCTATCGCTGGGGAAGCCCCTGGGGCTTCTGGGTCCCTGGCATTGCTGCCGTAGTGGGGTTCCTGGCTCTCTCCCTGTTGAGCATGGTCGAGGCGGCTCCTTTCTTCGTGGGCCTGCTGGGAGTGGGGCTGGTGATGGGCTGGGGCATGCGGAGTCGCTGGTCGGTGGAGAAAACGGTGGCGCTGGCCGGTATTTTTCTCTTCGGCCTGGGGACAGTGGCCTTCTGGCTGATTTCAATGGAGATCGAGGGAGGGCTTGTCCGACACATGGAGGAATCCCTCGGGCAGACCATTTCCGCAGTGCTTCAGCAATACGCAGCCTCTTCCCCTGAGACGCGCATCCTGGAGCAGTCCTTGCTGGATTTCGTTCCTACGGCTGTGCGCCTCATGCCGGGGGTTGCAGCATCCAGTATCCTGGTGGTGTGCTGGCTCAATCTCTTTGCCGCACTGCGATACTGCCGGCTGCATAGCCTGCCCATGCCCCTCTGGGAGAGATGGACCGCATGGAAGGCCCCCGAAATGCTGGTGTGGGGTGTGATTGCAGCGGGGTTCATGATCCTGCTCCCGGTACGCTCCCTGTCCCTGCTGGGGATGAATGCCAGCATGGTGCTTGGGACCGTTTACTTGTTTCAGGGGTTGGCCGTGACCTCCCATTATTTTGAGCGATGGCGACTGCCCCGCATCTTGAGAGCCGTTCTCTACGGCTTTTGCCTGCTGCAGATGCCGGCCACCCTCGGAATGATCCTCCTGGGGCTGGCCGATGTATGGATCGATTTTCGGCGTTTTCCCAGAAAACCCTCCGCAACCTCCCCGTGATGCGCTGCCCCGGATCGAATGCCTTTTGCCGTGCGGGTAGCCAGCGAGAGATGCGGGTTATGAAATAGTTTCAAGAGCGTTCAACCAAGGAGACAGGCATGAAAGTGATTTTGACGGAAAACATTTTATCGCTGGGTCAAATCGGACAGGTGGTGAACGTTGCCCCTGGATATGCCCGCAATTATCTGTACCCCCAGGGACTGGCCCTGGAAGCCACCGGCAGGAACGTGCGGGAGCTGGAGCACCGGAAGCGCATGCTGGCCCAGAAGCGGGAGCAGGTTCGCCAGGAAATGCTTTCCCTGGCTGAGAAGCTGAACCAGGTCAAGCTTACGCTGCGGCGTAAAGTCGTGGAAGAAGACAAACTGTACGGTTCGGTGACGGCCGTGGATATCGTGGGAATGCTGGAAGAAAAGGGGTTTGACCTGGCCCGCAAGAGTGTTCAGATGGATCAGCCCATCAAGCAGCTGGGAGAGTTTTCGGTGCCCATTCGCGTCGATGCCGATGTTACAGCGAACGTGAGCGTGGTGGTCGAAAAGGAAGAGTAGCCCCTTGGACGGTATAGTCGAAGAGCTCAAAAAAATTCCCCCTCAGCAGATGGAAGCGGAACAATCACTGCTAGGGGGAATTTTAATTGATAATGAAGGATTGGCTTCGGCGCTGGAGATCCTGAGAGGCGATGAGTTTTACCGGGAGGCCCACCGGATCATCTTTCAGGCGATTCAGGAGCTCTTTGAACGCAATGAGCCCATTGATCTCGTTACGGTGGTTTCATTGCTTGCGGAAAAGCAGCAGCTGGATTCCGTCGGTGGTGCACCCTATCTGGCGTCCCTCGTAGACACGGTGCCCTCCGCCAGCAATGTGGGCATCTACGCCAAGATCGTCAATGACAAGGCGCTCCTGCGCCGTCTGATCCAGGCCGCCAACGAAATCAGCTCTCTGTGCTATGGAGGCGGAAAGCAGATCGAAGAAATCCTCGATCATGCCGAAGCCGCCATTTTTGCCATCACCGAGAATCGCATACGCAACAATTACTCTTCACTGAAGGAAATCGTCAAGAAGAGCATCGAAGCCATCGAGCGATTTCAAGAATATCGCGAGATGGTCACGGGGGTCCCCAGTCATTTCACGGACCTCGATAAGCTGACGGCGGGATTTCAGCCGTCGGATCTCATCATCATCGCTGCCCGCCCCAGTATGGGGAAAACGGCTTTTGCTCTCAATCTCGCCCGGAATGCAGCTCTCCAGAGCGGCGTACCCGTGGGAGTCTTTTCCCTTGAAATGAGCAAGGAGCAGCTGGCCATGAGGCTGCTTTGCGCCGAGGCGCGCGTGGATTCCCACAAGATCCGCACGGGATTTCTGAGCCAGCAGGAATGTGCCAAGATGCTTTCCGCCGCGGGAACCTTCATGGAAACCCCCATCTATATCGACGACACTCCGGCCATTTCCACGCTCGAATTGCGTGCCAAGGCCCGGCGGATGAAGCTCGACAAGGGGCTGGGGATGGTCATTGTGGACTACCTGCAGCTCATGCGCGGGAGGGAAAGTTCCGAGCGTCGGGAGCAGGAGATCTCCGATATCTCCAGGGCGCTGAAAAGCCTCGCCAAGGAATTGAACATCCCGGTCATCGCCCTTTCTCAGCTCAATCGAAAGGTGGAGGAGCGCAACAACAAACGCCCCATGTTGAGCGACCTGCGCGAATCGGGGGCCATCGAGCAGGACGCCGATGTCATCGCCTTCATCTATCGGGATGAGGTGTACAATCCCACCACGGCGGAAAAGGGCATTGCAGAAATCATTGTCGGCAAGCAGCGAAATGGTCCGACGGGTGATGTGAAGCTCGCTTTCATCAACTCATACACCCGCTTCGAAAATCTGGCGTACGGGGGTGACGTGTCGGTTCGCAGCTGATGAATGTCTGCGTGCGGTACAACGATGGCTCTCTCCGGCGTTTTCCCGCCGGTTGGAGCTCCCGTTCCTGTCCACTCCGTCGCTTTTTGGTCGTCCTCCTGGGTCGATGCGTCCGTTTCATCGGCCGGGAGGCGTACTCTACTTAATCTTCAGACCAAAGCCATGTGCTCGCTTCTGCCGGGGTTGAGCTTCTCTTTCATGCCTCCTCAGCCGTGAGACGGCGGATTGCAGCCATGAGTTCTATCAAGAGCCAATCATGACGAAAACTAATTCATACTGGGATGCCTCGGTCGAGGCTTTGTCTCGATCGGAACTGGACGCCCTTCAATTGGAGCGCCTGAAACAGACCGTACAGCATGCATCGCTCTCTCCTTTTTACAAGAAGAAGCTGGGGGATGTTACGGGGCATCTTTCCTCTCTCCAGAGTGTGAGCGATATCCGGAAGTTGCCCTTTACGACGAAGGCCGACCTGCGCAACGAATACCCCTATGGCTTCCTCTGCGTTTCCAAGGACGAGCTGGTGCGTCTGCACGTGTCTTCCGGAACGACGGGACAGGCCACGGCTATCTTTTACACGCGGGCCGATCTGGAAACCTGGGCCGATCTTCTTGCCCGATGCATGTACATGGCGGGTGCCCGTCCGGGGGATACCTTTCAGAATCTCACGGGATACGGACTCTTCACGGGCGGACTGGGGTTCCACTATGGGGCCGAACGGTTGGGGATGCTGACGATTCCTGCCGGGGCGGGCAACAGCAAGCGGCAGATCCAGCTCATGAAGGACTTCTCCACCAGCGTCATCCACATCATTCCCAGCTATGCGCTCCTCCTCATGCCCATCATGACGGAAATGGGAATCGACCCCCGGAGGGATCTCTCACTGCGCATCGCCTTTGTAGGGGCGGAGCCTTATTCCGAAGAGGTGCGGCGGCGCATCGAAGATTTCTACGGGATTCGCGTTTTCAACAGCTATGGGCTCTCCGAGTTGAATGGTCCGGGAGTGGCTTTCGAGTGCCCGGAGCAGACAGGCATGCATGTCTGGGAAGATGCCTACCTGGTGGAGATCATCGATCCGCAAACGCTGGAGCCCGTCCCCGACGGCGTGTATGGCGAGCTGGTGTTGACGAGTATCAAGCGGGAGGGCATGCCCATCATTCGCTACCGCACCAAGGATCTCACACGCATCATCCCCGGTGACTGCCCCTGTGGGCGCGTGCATCGGCGCCTGGACCGCATGCAGGGCAGATCCGACGACATGTTCATCCTCAAGGGGGTCAATATTTTCCCCGTGCAGGTGGAGCAGGTGCTCATGAACATTGCCGAGGTGGGAAATAATTATGTCATCGTTCTGCGCGAGGAAAACAGCATTGACACCATGATCGTCCGGGTGGAGGTCAACGACAGGATCTTCGTGGAGGACATGCGGCAGCTGCAGCGCATTCAGAAGAAGATCGCTCATGAGCTCAGAGGTGAATTGCTGGTGACCCCCATGGTGGAGCTGGTGGAGCCCAACAGCCTTCCCAAGAGCGAAGGGAAGGCCATCCGCCTGATCGACGAGCGCAAGAAATGATGCAAGGGGAGGGTTCTTATCAATAGACTCCTGGGCCATGTTTCCGGCCTTAAAAGCAGTGTCCGCCAGCGTATCGAAAAACTCCACCGGCGCAAGGTTCCCACGCGCCAGGTGATCTCCACGGACCTGGCCCGCGACCTGGCGCACCTTTCTTTTGAGAGCGGCCGTCAACTGGGGCTTCTGGTAGGACGAGACGGGGTGGTGGAGATGATTCTCGTGGGGGGGCCTCGTTCCCTCTTCATCCCGGACCTCCCCAAGAGCCGTGGAGGAAGGGGACGCCTGCGCGGACTCCGGCTCGTGCACACTCATCTCCAGGGGGAGCCGGTTTCCCAGGACGATCTGATGGACCTGGTTTTCCTGCGCCTGGACTGCATGGCCTCCATTCGGGTGGATTCCCACGGTGGGGCTACCGACCTGGAAGTGGCCCATATCCTCCCGGCCGGTGGCGAGGATCAGCCGGGGTGGGAGGTGCTCCCGCTCCTGCCCTGTCATGACGCCGATGCCCTGGATTTCCAGCAACTGGTGCAGTCTCTGGAAGAAGAACTGGAGCGGAATCGTCCCGCCATTCGCGCCGGTATAGGAGAAGAGCGCGCCCTGCTCGTGAGCGTCACGAGCGCCGGCAGGGAAGAGGCGCAGGCGTCCATGGACGAGTTGGTGGAGCTGGCCCACGCCGGGGGAATCGCGGCGGCGGAAACCATCATTCAGCGGCAGAGGGAGATCAATCCCAAGTATCTCATTGGAAAGGGCAAACTGAGCGAAATTGTACTCAAGGCGCTCCAGCGGGGCGTGGACCTGCTGATTTTCGACCAGGAGCTCAATCCGTCTCAGGTCCGATCCATTACCGACACGACGGAGCTGCGTGTCATCGATCGGACCCAGCTCATCCTGGATATTTTTGCCCAGAGGGCCCAGAGCCGTGAAGGTAAAATCCAGGTGGAGATGGCCCAGCTCAAGTATCTCCTGCCGCGATTGGGCATGAAAGACGACGCCCTTTCACGGCTGACAGGCGGAATCGGCGCGAGAGGGCCGGGGGAGACCAAACTGGAAGTCAACCGGCGGCGCATCAAAGACCGTATCGCCCACCTGGAGAGTCAGCTGCAGACCGTGCGGAAGAACAGAACGCAGCGGCGCTCCAGAAGGCTCCGCAAGGAAGCTCCCATCATTTCCATCGTCGGTTACACCAATGCCGGGAAATCCACCCTCCTCAATACCCTCACCCAGAGCGGTGTCTTCGTGGAAAACAAGCTGTTCGCCACCCTCGATCCCACCAGCAGGCGGCTCCGCTTTCCCAGGGAGATCGAGGTCATCATCACCGACACCGTCGGTTTTATACGGGACCTCCCTCAGGATCTTATGGATGCGTTCGGAGCCACCCTCGAGGAGCTGAATGACGCCGACCTGCTCCTGCACGTGGTGGATATCAGCAATGATCGTTTCGAAGAACAGATGGCCGCCGTGGGGAGGATTCTGAGGCAGCTGGAACTGGACGAGAAGCCGACCCTCCTGGTGTTCAACAAGATGGACCGGGTCGAACCGGAATATCTGGCCCTCCAACTGAAGCGCCACGAAGGCGTGGCCATTTCGGCCCTCTCCACCCATACCCTGGAGCCTCTCATCCTGGCCCTGCAGGACCGGGTGGAAGCCCTCATGGCTGAGGGCTGGCCCTCGGCCCTCACCGGTCCCGGTGAAGCAGGAATGGAAGAGGAGGCCGAGACGGATGCAAGGGGGGAAGATGAGAATTTCGAGAAAGCGGATCTCACGGATCCTGAAGATCCGGCCGATCGCGGCGGGCCCCAGGCGCATTGAGACTTTCGTCAAGGCAGCTCCAGGCGTTTCAGTGTGCTTCAGCCTCCCCGGTTTTTCATGGCGGCGCGCGGCTCCCGTCAGTGAGCGGCGGCAACGGGGAGGTGTTTCAACATTTCCCGCGTCTTTAGCACGTCCCTGCTGATTTGTTCCCGGAGTTCGTCGATGCCTGAAAAACGCATCTCATCCCGCAGGCGATCGAAGAAGCGCACAGTGACCGTCTTTCCATAGATGTCTTCGTTGAAATCGAGAATGTGTACTTCCAGGGTGAAGGGGGTGTCGCCGAAGGTGGGGTTGTAGCCCAGGTTGACGGCTCCGCCGTAAGTCGTGCCGTCCACGATGGCCTGAGCGACATAAACTCCCGGTCTTGGGGGGGCCTGGCAGGACATTTTGATGTTGGCCGTGGGAAACCCCAGGAGGTGTCCGCCCCTTTGCCGGCCGGTCACCACCGTGCCGGAAATCTCATAGGGGTGGCCGAGCAGGCGGTTCACTTCCCGAATATTGCCATCCTTAATGAGCTGGCGGATGGCGGTACTGCTCACGACGGTCTTTGCCATGCGAATGCCCGAGAGGGTCCTGACCTCAAAGCCGTACTGCTCCCCCATTTTTTGAAGGAAATCGATATCTCCCTGACGATTCCGCCCGAAGCGATAATCGTACCCCACCACTACCGCCTTGACTCCAATCTTCTCGACCAATAGCCTGGTGACGAAATCGTGTGCTGAAATCTTGGCGAAGTCCTTATCGAAGGGGATGACAATGGTCACATCGATGCCGTATGCGGCGATCAATTCCAGCTTCTGTTCATGAGGAGTGATGCAGGCGGGACCTTTCCCGGGAAAGAGGACCTCCAGGGGATGAGGGTTGAAGGTCATGACCACCGATTGCCCTTGAATTTCATGCGCCCAATCTTTGACCTGTTGAAAAAGGACCTGATGACCGTAGTGCACTCCATCGAAATTGCCGATGGTTATTACTGGATTCTTTAAAGAATTGGAAATGTTATCTATGCCTACAAAAACATCCATAGAGAACTCTTCGACCTCCGACAACGAGTAAAATAGAACTTGACAGCAAAAAAAAATTAACATACTGTACGCAAATCTTGAATGCAACGCTTTTATTTGCCGAAGTGGCGGAACTGGTAGACGCGCTAGGTTCAGGGTCTAGTGGGCGTACGCCTGTCGGGGTTCGAGTCCCCGCTTCGGCACCAGAAAAATCAAGGGGTTACACAGATGAGTGTAACCCCTTTTTTTGATGGTCAAGAAAATAGTCAAGAATCATCAGAACGACTCCCCCGCAAATCCTCACGGAATCTCGCTTTACATTGAAAAGTGAATTTAGCCTTCTTGGTCAAGATTTTCGATCAGCAAGCTACCGATTTTAGGTGTTGGCGAGGTTGTATAAACGCAAAACCCCTGCTGGAAAACGATCCAGCAGGGGTTTTGTTTGGTCAAAGTTTGGTCAAGATTTTTCGATCACATCGAGTGCTCTGTCCCTTTCCCGTTTTTCGCCCCATTGACTTTCAAAAATTCTTTGTGAGCGTTGAATGCCGCTACCATGTCACCGTCATCGATGGAATCATACCGGTTTTCCATTTCGGCGGTAGCGTGACCAGTGATAGCCATGCGAACGGATTGTGGTACCCCTGCTTTTCTCATGAAGGTGTTAAAAGTGTGACGAAGATCGTGGAACACAAACCCGCCCTCAGTGGACCGCCCGTAGGGGATACCCGCTTTTTGGCATCCTTCTATGATTCCAGTCCTGATATCTCGAATCGGTTTTCCTCGGTATATGAAAACGAATTCACTTTGATGTGGAATAGAATTGAGAATTTCGAGCAAATCATCGTTGATGAAAATTTCACGAGGTTCACCGTCCTTGGTCTGGCTGGCTTTCAGGTAAATGGTCCTTGCATCCAGTTTGACCTGAGTCCATCGCAGAGTGAGAATTTCAGATTTCCTCATTCCCGTGTGGAATGCTGTTGCGAGAATGGCAAGGGTATGCTTCGGGACATT
>DAIQOB010000027.1:0-13609 GCA_036788075.1 Syntrophobacteraceae bacterium | reverse complement strand
GATGGGGACGGGATGGCTCAACTGTCGATCCAAGGGGAGGGCGTCATTTGAGGGCGAGGGGGAGTCCGGCCACGACAAGGGTGACTCCGGCACAAAGCGTTGCCATTCGCTGGTTGGTCCAACCCGAGAGGTCACGGAAACGGCGTGCCAGAGGATTTTCGGGAACGATACCGCCTCCCACCTCATTGGAAACGAAAAAGAGCGGGTAGTCGGCAGAGGGAATCCATCGGGCGAGGGCTTCCACCGCTGCTTCGGGGGAGGAATCGCCTTCCTGCAGGAGGAGATTGCTGAGCCAAAGGGTCAGGCAGTCCACCAAAACCGGCCGATGGTGACCCTGCAGGGATTGAAGCAGCTGAGGGAGCTCCAGCGGGCATTCGTGCGTCACCCAGTCCCGTCGGCGCCGTTCCTGGTGTTTTTGCACGCGTTGGGCCATTTCTGCGTCCAGCACCTGGGCGGTCGCCACATAAACGTAAGGGGGAGCCAATCGGGATATGAGGCTTTCGGCATAGGTGCTCTTGCCGCTTCGGGCGCCCCCCAAAATGAGGTGTGGAACACGCGGGACAGGAGGGGCTAGGGACATGGCTCGGGCTCTTTCCGGGTGATGAGCTCTGCGAGGTGGTGACTGACGAGCTTTTCCACCAGGTGGGGGAGGGGTTCTCTCACGGTGCCGACGATGACAATAGGATCCTGCGTGACGGGGAGGAGGAGCTTCGTGGCCTGGGCGGAGCCGATGGCCTGGACCATGCCGGGGGTCACTTCCCCCATCATGGAATGGGTGAGGAGAATGGAGATGGGCCCAATGATGACATCCACCTGCTGCACGCAGTGGCGGATGGCATTTTCCCCTGTGGCGCCCCGGTTGGCGTGGGCTTTCATCATCTGGGCCGTCGCAATGGCATTGGTGCCCAGCGCCCAGATTTCTGCCCGGTTTCCGTGGATTTCAACGATCTTCTTGATGATGGTGGTGCCGATGCCTCCACCCTGGCCGTCGATGACAGCAATGCGGATCAAGAGCAAACCCTCCGTGAGCTAAGCGCGCTCGACACCGATGCGCTCCAGTATTCTTGCCAGTTCGTCTTCCGATTGGAAGGAAATGGTGAGCGTCCCGCGCTGGCCTTTACGGCGCAGACTGACGGGGGCTTCCAGGTGTGCCTGTAAAGACTCCTGCATCTTGGTCAGGAGTGGATCCGGTTGGGTCTTGCCGGCGGACGGAGGCGGTGCGGGTCTGGCGACCAGGGCTTCCGTCTGGCGCACCGAGAGATGCCGCGTCAGGATCTGGTCCCGCAGCTTCCGTTGGGCTTCGGGAGAGGAGAGGCTCAGGAGCGCCCGGGCGTGGCCCATGGTGAGTCGCCCATTGAGGAGGTCTTCCTGGATTTCGGGGGGCAGCCCGAGGAGTCGCAACAGATTGGCCACGGTGGAGCGGTTCTTACCCACCCGCTGGGAGATTTCTTCCTGGGTGAGATGGAATTCCTCCTGGAGCCGCTGATAGGCCAGGGCTTCTTCAATGCAGTTGAGATCCTGCCGTTGAATGTTCTCGATGAGGGCCAGTTCCAGGGCTTCGGCGGAGCTCGCATCTCGCACGAGGATGGGAATTTCGGTGAGTCCCGCCGTCCTGGCTGCGCGCCAGCGCCGTTCACCGGCCAGGATCTGGTATTGTTCGGGAACGTCCGTTCGAACCGCCAGGATGGGCTGGAGGACGCCCTTTTGGCGCACGGAGTCCACCAGTTCTTCCATGGATGCATCGTCCAGGAGTTGGCGCGGCTGGAAAGGATTGGGAACGAGGCGGTCGATGGGGCAGTAAAAGAGCTGCACATCATCCCGTTTGAGCCAGTCGGTGGGTGAGAGGAGTTGGTCCAATCCGCGGCCGAGGCCGCGTTTCTTTTCGGTCATGATGGGGAGCCTCCTTGTGCGCGGATTTCTTCCGCCAGAGCGAGATAGGCCTTGGCTCCAGCGCAGGAGGGTTCGTACAGCAGGGCGGGAAGACCGTGGCTGGGGGCTTCGCTCAGACGGACATTGCGGGGGATGAAGGTTTTGAAGATGCGAAACTGGAGGTGCTTGCGTATTTCGTTGACCACCTGGTGCGCGAGATTGTTGCGGCGGTCGAACATGGTGAGGACGATCCCCTCCACGGTGAGGTTGGGGTTGAAACGGGTGCGGATTTTGCGCACCGTTTCCAGGAGGAGGGTGAGCCCCTCCATGGCGAAGTATTCGCACTGCATGGGAATGAGAACGGACTGGCAGGCCGTGAGGCTGTTGACCGTAAGAAGCCCCAGGGACGGAGGGCAGTCCAGGAGAATGTAGGTGAAGGAGTCCGTCAGGGACGGGAGCTTCCTCAGGAGAAGCGTTTCGGCCGACGGGTAGGAAAAGAGCTCCCATTCGGCGGCGGCCAGTTGGGAATTGGATGGGAGGACGGCCAGATCCAGTTCCGGGAGGAGCGGGCGATGGATCGGGGGAAGAGCGCTCTCGCTGAGAAGGTACGAATAAAAGGATGGTGCGTCCGGGGGGAGACGGACTCCAAGGCCGCTGGTGGCGTTCCCTTGGGGATCGCAGTCCACCAGCAGGACTTTTTCTCCGATCTGGGCCAGACCTGCGGCCAGGTTGACGGCGGTGGTCGTTTTGCCGACTCCGCCCTTTTGATTGGCTATGGCAATAACCTTGGGCATGACTTCCTCACGTTTTCGAGCTGACCAAAATGACAGTGTTTCACGTGTAACATTGAGGGTCCGTATCAGCGCTTCCTGGGTTGTCCCCTCAAGACCAGGCCCCAGGCACGAAAAAAAGGATGATACCGCAGGAGGAACTCCTCTCCGCCTTCGGTTCTGACCTTAAAGTAGCGCAGGGGCATGCGCGTGGAATCCCGGTAGCCTTCGTACCATCTGTCCAAAATTTGTGCAACCGTGTAGTGCTGCCCGCGCCAGTCAAATGCGACGGGATCCTGAGCCTCCCGATAAGCGTCGCGCGTGTCAACGGTAATCCGTTCTAAATCCATAGGTTCATGAATCTGTGTAAAAACAGTTGTTTGAGACTCAATTGCTCTTATCTTAATGAAGTAACCTTCTATCCACCGGGAGCCCCGGGCGGTGCACCGCCTGCTCAGGCAGGGGGCGCCAGGCAGTCTCGGACTGAATCCTCTGCCCGGATGCCGAGAAAGGTGCCAAGTATACTCACTTCCCACTGTATTGAAAAACATTTTTTTGAAAGGATCTTTTCCACTCCCTGAATTTTCGTGTAAGGTGAAACCCCGGCCATTCCGGCTCCTGCGTGGAATCCATGTGTCCTGCGGTCGTTGAGCTGGTTCACCGGAGCTTCCCTTCTCACGGGAAGGAATTCAGCGATGAAAGCACTTCTTGTTATTGATATGCTTAATGATTTTATTGATCCCCAGGGGGCGCTCTACTGTGGACAGAGTGCGCGCAGCATCATCCCCAGGGTGCGGGACCTGGTGGATTTTTTTGCCGCCGGGCATCAACTCATCGTCTACCTGCGGGATGCTCACGACCCTCACGATAAAGAGTTCCAGCTCTTTCCCCCTCACGCCATTGCAGGGAGCTGGGGGGGGAAGGTCATTCCGGAGCTGACTCCTCCCCCCGGGGCCCTGGTCCTGGACAAGACCCGGTTCACGGCCTTTTACCGGACGGATCTGGAAAGGGTCCTGGCCGAAGCCCATCCGGAGGAGGTGTGGGTGAGCGGGGTCGTGACCTCCATCTGTGTCATGGACACCGTGGGCGATTTGCGAAATCGCGATTATACGCCGGTGGTTCCCGTGGAAGCGGTGGCGGATTTCGATCCCCAGTTCCATGAATTCGCCCTCAAGCGCATGCAGCGGGTCTATGGCGCCAAACTGGTCGGGGAGCATGGAGTCGCGGTGGCGATGGACGAAGGACCTTGATCGGGACTGGCAACGGAAGATGAAAAGCAAAGGGGCGGTCCCTTCCCCGATGGTTCCCTTTGTACAACTCAACACGTTAGAGTGTCCACGACTCGACTCGTCCTTCCGGCAATCCTTCAGCCGGAATCCACTGAAGACACTGGATGCCGGCTTAAAAACTGCCGGCATGACGAGGGGCGAAATGGACACCTTATTCTGTGGATGTGCACTTTGTGCTCAGCGGCCTGGTTCTCCTCTTGAGATGAAGGATGGCAAACGATGAACCCATGGAATCGGTATGCGCCCGAGCTCGTTACGGACCTCTATGAATTCACGATGGCCGAAAGTTACTTTAAGGAACGAATGTCAGGTGAAGCGACATTCAGTCTTTTCATTCGAGCCTATCCCCATCAGCGGGCCTACTTCGTTGCGGCGGGCCTGGAGCATCTCCTGGAGCTCCTCTCCACCTTTTCCTTTGGAGAAGAATCCCTTCGCTATCTCGCCTCGACGAAAAAATTCACCGACGATTTCCTCCACTATTTGAGCGGCCTTCGCTTCACGGGAACCGTCAGGGCCCTTCCCGAGGGGCGCATTTTCTTCACTCAGGAGCCGATCCTGGAAGTCACGGCCCCCCTGGTGGAGGGGCAACTCGTGGAAACCCTCATACTCAACGTGATCCAGCTGGAAACCCTCCTGGCAGGCAAGGCAGCCCGCTGTGTCCATGCAGCGCGCGGCCGTTCCCTGGTGGATTTTTCCCTGCGGCGCACCCAGGGGGTGGATGCGGGGCTCAAGGCTGCCCGCGCCAGCTACCTGGTGGGGTTTGCGGGCACCAGCAATGTGCTGGCGGGAAAGCTCTACGACATACCCGTTTTTGGAACCATGGCCCATTCCTATATCACCAGCTTCAAAAACGAAATGGAGTCCTTCCTTGCTTTCGCACGGAGCTACCCGGAAAACACGGTCCTCCTCATCGACACCTACGACACCCTGCGGGGAGCCGAGAAAGCCGTGGAAGTCGGCCGGCGTATGGCCGCCCGGGGACAGGTGCTCCGCGGAGTCCGCCTCGACAGCGGCGACCTGGTGGACCTGAGTCGGAAGGTACGGCGCATCCTGGTGGATGGGGGATTTCCCGACGTGAAGATCCTCGTCAGTGGAAGCCTGGATGAATACAGCCTGGAAACCCTGCTGAACGAAGGCGCCGAAGTGGACATGTTTGCCGTGGGCACGCGCATGGGGGTTTCTTCGGATACCCCCTATTTCGATATTGCCTACAAGCTCGTGGAGTTCGAGGGCCGACCTATTTTGAAGCTCAGCAGCGGGAAAAAAACGTGGGTCGGGAAAAAACAGGCCTACCGGTTTTACGATGATGGCGGCTGCATGCAGGAAGATGTGCTGTGCCTGGAGGAGGAGCCTTCCCCCGGAGGAGAGCCTCTCCTGGAAACAGTCCTTCGTGGCGGAGTTCTGCAGCGCTCCCCTGAATCCCTGGAAACGGTCCGGGGGCGCTTTCGGGAGGAATGGGAGAAGCTGCCGGCCGTCTATCGCAGCAACTCCCCCACCGATCACTATCCGGTGAAGATCAGCCCCGCCCTCCAGGAGTTGGAGCGAAAGACTTCAGAAGAACGCCGCCGCCAGGAAATCGATACGCCGTGAGATTCCGCAAACTGAGTAACTGTCTGAAAAGTCGTTTGCTCGTCATTCCGGCTAAAAGGCCGCCGGAATGACGAAACAAGGTGCACGCTAAGAATGATTGACTCATTTTTCAGACATCTCATGTGTCAATGGAGGGGCCTTTTTCCACAGGAACAGCTGCCGGGGGCGGGATGCTCCGGGCAGGGCATAGGAAAAGTTGGCGTGGAAAACCATGGATGCATCCCGGAGAGAGGACACAGCAACCGTCGGGAGATTTTCCCCGGGCCCCGCCCACCAGGCAAAAACTCCTCCCGGTGCCAGGATGCGGGAAGCGAGCTCCGTCAGGTGTTCGGGCTGGAGCTTTACGGCCCGCATGGTGATGAGGGTGTATTGCTTCCGGCAGAGGGGATCGGGCTTTTCCGGGAAGGTTTCCCACTTCCCCTGCAGGGCATGAAGGCCCTTGAGGCGCAGTCGTGACAGGAGCATTTTGAGGAAAGCGACCTTTTTGTGGTTGGCTTCCAGCAGTACAGTGGTCAGGTCCGGGCAAAGAATCTTGAGGGGGACGCCGGGGAAGCCCGGGCCGGTGCCGACATCCAGGGCCAGGCCTTCATGGGGCAGCCATTGGGCCGGGAGGAGAGAATCCAGAAGGTGCTTGACGCAGATTTCGTAAGGGTCCGTGATGCGCGTGAGATTCACACGCCGATTCCACTCCAGCATGAGGGCAATGTGCTGACAGCACAATTCTGCCTGCTCTTCTGATAGCTGCAGTCCCGCAGCCTCCCCGAGCCGCAGCAACTCTCTCTCAAAAACCTCCGGCGTCATGATCCGGCCTTCCTTCCGTTCACCGGAAAACGGGGTTGCACTGGGTTCAGGAGAAAGGCCAGGCAGTCCTCTCATTTCCCGATGCAAAACTGAGAAAAAATGCGGTCCAGGAGCTCTTCATCGCTCCCCCCCCAGCCCAGAATCGCTTCCAGCTGGGTCCGCGCCGAACGGAGCTCTTCCGCCGCCAATTCCCCATACCCGCGAGATGTTAGGAGCTCCCCTGCACGCAGAAGCGATTCGACCGCCTGCAGCAGGCAGTCCCGATGGCGCAGGTTGGACAGCAGCACCGAGCGATCGGAATCCAGGGGCTGCTTCAGAAAATGGGCGGCGAGGTGCTCTCGGAGTGTCGCGATGTCCTGAGGGTTGAAGGCGGAAAGCTCCAGGATCCGGGTGGATGCGGGGTAACGTCGTTTCACTTCTTCCACCGTCACGACGGGGGGGAGATCGTGCTTGTTGAGAAGGACCATGTGAGAGCGGGAGGCGATGTTCTCGTACACGGTATCGTCTTCCGGTGTCAGGGGTCGGCTCTGGTCCAGGAGCCAAAGGGCCGCGTCGGCATCGGCTACGGAATGGAGCGTTCGTTCGATGCCCAGGGATTCGATGGCGTCAGGAGCGTGGCGAATGCCGGCGGTATCCAGGATGCGGACCAAAATGCCAGAAAGGACGAAAGCGTCTTCGATGACATCCCGCGTGGTTCCGGGGGTCTCCGTCACGATGGCCCGGTCCTTCCCCAGGAGGGCATTCAAAAGGGAGGATTTCCCCACGTTGGGCTTTCCCACCAGGACGAGGGTGAAGCCTTCCCGCAGCACCCGTCCCCGATCGTACTGGGCCACCATTTCCTGCAGGGGAATGATGAGTCTGCTCTCCAGTTCCTGGATGGGGAATGCAGGGTTTTCCTCCTTCTCCTCCTCCAGGTCTTCCGAAAAGTCCATGGATGCCTCCATGGCGGCCTGAAAATGGAGGAGGGTTTCCCTCCACTGGAGGATGCGGTCTCGGAATTCCCCCTGGAGCTGTCGTGTGGCGAGGGCGAGGGACTTTTCGCACCGGGAATGGATGAGGTCAATGACCGCCTCGGCCTGGGAAAGATCGATGCGTCCGCCGAGGAAGGCGCGCCGCGTGAATTCGCCGGGAGAAGCCAGCCGTGCTCCGGCCTGGATCACCAGGCCCAGGATCCGGTCCAGAACGGCATACCCGCTGTGCCCGTTGATTTCCACCACGTCTTCACGGGTGTAGGTGCGGGGTGCGGCCATGTAGCTCAGGAGCACCTCGTCCACCCGTTCTCCCGTAGAGGGTTCCAGAATCCAGCCGTGGTAGAGATGATGGGACTGCAGGGCGGGGGCGGCGGAGTCGGGCCGAAAGATCTTCTGCGCGATGGGGAGAGCTTCCGGCCCGCTGATGCGGATGATTCCGATTCCGCCTTGTCCGAGGGGGGTGGCGATGGCGGCGATGGTGTCTTCGTCTCTTCGGTTCAAGTCCATTGTTGACAGGGTGCTCGGATCAGGCTTCCTGTTCCGTGACGGTGATTTTGTTCTGAGGCTTCTTGCCCCGGCGGACAGGGTAGATGACGACGCGTCGGAGGTTGCCTTCGCCCTTGCTCTTGGTGCGCACGTCATGGTCTTCCTTCAGGGCAAGATGGATGATGCGGCGATCCTGGGAATTCATGGGGCCGGTAGTGAGGGGGCGAAGGGTTCTTTTGACTTTTTCACTCAACTGCAGAGCCAGTTCCGTGAGGCTGCCCTCGCGCTTGGTGCGGTAGTTTTCCGTATCTACGACGATGGACAGGCTCTCGGTGAATTCCTGCTGGAGGATCTTGGAAACGAGATATTGAAGGGCGTTCAGGGTCTTGCCCCGCTTGCCGATGAGAAGGCCGGAACCGTTGCTGATGATGTTGAGGTAGACGTAGTCCTCTTTGTTTTCCGCTTCCACGACGGTGGGCAGGTCCACATGCTTCAGGATTTCGGTGAGCACCATTTTAGCCCGCTCGGCAACCGCTGTAGCTGGGAGGACCTTTGGGGTGACACGGATCTTTGCCTTCTTTGCGCCCACGATGCCGAATATGCCGGACGAACCTTTGGAGATAATCTCGATGTCAAGTTGTTCTCGAGGCAGTTGAAGTTGTTCACAAGCCCTGGCAATGGCTTCCTCGACAGATTTTTCTTCCAGTTCAAGAATGGACATTCTCTCCTCCGTTAATTTCCTCGATCAGGCGAGTTATGAGTCGTTGTAGCGGGGAGGTGGTCATCAGGCATTCTGACGATTGATCATGTACTGCTGCGCGATGGATAAGACGTTGTTTACAAGCCAATATAACACAAGACCCGATGGAAAGTTGATAAAGAAAACAGTAAACATGACCGGCATGATCAACATGATTTGCTCCTGCCGGGGGTCTCCGCTGGTGGGCGTCATCTTCTGCTGGATGAACATGGAGATCCCCATAAGAATGGTCAGGACGGGGAGTCCCCCCAGGTAGGGAATGGGGAAGCCCACATCGAGCCGGTCCGGTGCCGTGAGATCGTTGATCCACCACATGAAAGGCTCGTGGCGAAGCTCCACGGCCCCATACAGCATGCGGTACAGGGCAAAAAACACGGGAATCTGGAGAATCATGGGCAGGCATCCACCCATGGGGTTCACTTTGTGGGTGCGGTAAACTTCCATCAGTTCCTTGTTGAGCTTTTCCTTGTCGTCTTTATATTTTTCACGGATCTGAGCAATCTTGGGCTGAACCTTCTTCATCTTCTGCATGGACTGGTAGCTCTTCTGAGTGAGGGGCCAGAAGACGATTTTGATCATGACCGTGAGGAGGATGATGGCCACGCCGTAGTTGTGGAAATACTTGTACAGCCACTGCAGGACGTAAAAGAGGGGTTTTGCAATGAAGGTGAACCAGCCGTAGTCGACGGCGTGGGACAGGTTATGGCCTGCCTGGTTCAGGCGACTGATTTCCTTTGCACCCATGTACAGTCTGACTTTGAAATTCTTCTTCTCCTGAGGGTTGATTTGAAAAGGGTCGCTCAGGTAGACGACCTGAGTGAGCCCCGTATCGGGGCTGAGGACTCGGGGGATGATCTGGTAGCCGGTCTCTTCCAGGGGAACGACCGCCTGAATGAAGTAGTTGTTTTCGTAGGCGACCCAGTCCATTGGGGGGCTCAGGGTAACATTCTTCTTCATCAAATCCTTCAGGGGGTAGGTGGACAGAGACCCCCCTTGATACGCGGAGAGCTGCGATACATTGTAGGAGGACTCATTCTTGAGAGAGGTGTAGGGCTGCACATAGAAACTGATGCCCATCTGGTCTGAAAGCACCGCGTCCGAAAGGTTTTCGAGCTGGATATCCAGGTCCACGACATAAGAATCGGGCGTGAAGGTGAAGGTCTTGCTCATCCGCACCTGATCGGGGATTTCCGTGGAAAGAGAGAGGCTCTGGGGCTTATCCCCTGGGGAGAGGCTGATCTCTTTGGGGGAACTGCTGGAAAACAGGCGGTTGGAAAGCTGCCAATCCTGGTGCTGGAGGAGGTCCACGGCCAGGGGGAGGTAGCCGCTGGACTGAGCGGGTACCAGTTCCATGGGGGGGGAGTCGGGGCTCAGCTGCTGCCGGTATTTCTTCAATTCGAAAGAGCCGATGCGGCCTCCGGGAGCGAAAACCTGCATCTTGTAAAGCTGATCGTTCACCGTCCAGTTGTCGAACTGTTTTCCCAACTGGGTCAGACGCTCCTGGGGCAATTGGGCCGGGGTGACGGGAAGACCGGCGGTAGGGGGGGTGGACCCTGGCTGCGACTCGGGTGCCGTGGCAGGAGCTGCCTGCTCCTGCTTTTGCTGCGGCGGCGTGTCTGTGCGATAAAGTCCGAAAAAATACTCCCAGAAGAGAAGCACTGCCAAAGATAAAACCAGGGCAACCAACGCTCTTTTTTCCATACAGGGATACTCCGTGCTATTCGAAATTTGAATAGTTGAGTGGCAAAGATCGAGCAGGTTTAGAAGTCAAGAAAAGTGCAACGGCCTGTCCGCTTGTCTGTGACAACAGCTTCCCCCCGGCTTGAGTCGTGCTCCCCCTGTTGCGGCATGACAGGATCATAACCTCCCGGATGAAACGGATGACACCTGGCCAACCGCTTCAACCCCAGCCAAAAACCTTTGACCGGGCCATAGATTGAAATGGCTTCATGGGCGTATTGAGAGCATGTGGGAGTGAATCGACAACTGGGGCCCTTCAGGGGGGAGATAAAAAGTTGATAAAAACGGATCAAACCAAGACACATCCAACGGATCATGAACTCCGGCCATCCTGTTTTGCAAAGACGCGAATGAGCTCCCTCGTCACTTCGGTGGACGATAGCCTTTCGGCCCCCTGCCGGGCAATGATGACAATGTCTTTGCCCGGCAAAGGAATAGTCTCTTTGTGCAAGCGAAACCACTCTCGCACCCGGCGCTTGATGCGGTTCCGGTTCACTGCATTCCAGAACCGCTTCTGAACGATAAGGCCCAGGCGGTGATGGGGTAGTCCATTGGTCAACAAATTCACCCCAAAATGAGGAGTGCGCACCCGTTTACCGGCCCGTTTGACCTGCTGGTACTGATTGGAATCCTGCAGTCTTTCGTTAGGGCGAAAGCAATATTCAGCCATCCAACGGTTTCCTCAAAACCCCTGGATGCACGGTTCGGGTGTTACGTGTCATCATCCGACCTGGATCAAGCCGAAAGGCGCTTTCTCCCTTTGGCGCGCCTTCTTTTCAGAACCGCCCGGCCGGATTTGGTGGACATGCGTTCCAGAAAACCGTGGGTTCTCTTTCGTTTGAGATTGCTGGGTTGAAAGGTCCTCTTACTCATGGTGATTCACCTCGTTGTTGAATGAAAATATGGTTCCGATGCTGGAACACCCGCGTTCTTCCAATCTTGCGACTCTTTTCCTTAAGATGCAAAGATGAATCCTTAATCGAATCTTTTTCTCTTTGTCAAGCAGCAAAATCTGCAGGAGCTAAAATCCTGCAAAACAATGCCGACGAGATGATGCCGCCATCGCGGGAAGGACCTCTGAGAAAATGGAAGAGGCAAGCGCGGAAAGGAGGAGGATTGTTCGGAGAAAACAGAAGGAAAACGGCCCGGTGGAAATTTTTTCAGCCGAATTGAGGGATAGCATGGAAGCATTCTTAGCTGTTGAAGATCGAGCAGGGCCGTGCTATGAATTGAGCCTTTTAAAAATCCGCTTTGAAAAGGAGAGAAGGGCTTGATGTTTTTAAATCGCATTCTGGGGTGGTTTTCCAATGACCTGGCCATCGACCTCGGAACAGCCAATACGCTTGTGTATGTGCGCGGCAAGGGGATCGTGCTTTGTGAGCCTTCCGTGGTAGCGGTCCGTAAAGACGAGCAGGGGGCGAATCGGGTTGTGGCGGTGGGAAAGGACGCCAAGATGATGCTGGGGAAAACCCCGGGCAATATTCAGGCCATCCGACCCATGAAGGACGGCGTCATCGCGGATTTCGAGGTGGCTGAGGCCATGCTGAGGTATTTTATCCGGAAGGTCCACAATCGGAGGAGCCTCATCCGGCCGAGAATCATCGTCTGCATTCCGTCGGGAGTGACCCAGGTGGAGCGGCGTGCCGTCAGGGAGTCCGCGGAATCCGCAGGCGCCCGAGAAGTTTATCTCATCGAGGAGCCCATGGCTGCGGCCATTGGTGCAGGTCTGCCCATCACCGAGCCCCTCTGCAACATGGTGGTGGATATTGGGGGAGGGACGACGGAGGTGGCCATCATCTCCCTGGCGGGGATCGTGTACAGTCGCTCGGTGCGGGCGGGCGGCGACAAGATGGATCTGGCGGTGCTTCAGCACATCAAGCGCAAATACAACCTGCTCATTGGGGAGCGCACGGCTGAGTTGATCAAGACTACCATTGGAAACGCTTATCCCACGGAACAGGTGGAGACCATGTCCATCAAGGGACGTGATCTGGTGAGCGGCATCCCCAAAACCGTAGAGATCAATTCCGATGAAGTCCGGGAGTCTATCCAGGAGCAGATCGATTCCATTGTCGAGATCGTCAAGATTGCACTGGAGCAGATGCCCCCCGAGCTGGCGGGGGATATTGTCGACCGCGGCATCGTCCTGACGGGGGGAGGCGCTCTTCTGAAAGGACTGGATCAATTGCTGCGCAAAGAAACGGGACTTCCCATCACCATCACGGAGGATCCCTTGTCCACCGTGGTTCTGGGGTCGGGGAAGGCCTTGGAAGAAATAGAGATTTTGAAAGAAGTGCTCACCTGAGGGAAATCCGGGCCGGGGAAGTTGGGCTTGAGGATTGCGCATGGATGCGCCCCCGTGGAATACCGGGACTTGAATGGGGCTTGGAAACTATGACCGAGTGGTGGCGTCGGTTGCGTGGCGCGTTTTTGATCCTTGTTTTTCTGAGTGTCTTTCTCTATATCTTTTCCCTCAATTTTCGGCCTCCCGAGCGCATGGACGTCCTGCAGCGAATCGTGGTGGAATCGCTGGCGCCTGTCATTGAATATGTAAAAAATTCAACCGGCTTTGTGGAGCATATCGTCAAGGAATACATCTGGCTGCGCCAGATCAACCACGAAAATGAGGCACTGAAGGAGCGGGTGGTCGCGCTGGAGCAAAAGCTGGCGGATTACCAGGAGGCTTCCATAGAGAATTTGCGGCTGAGGCGCCTTCTGGATTTCAAGAGCACGATCCACGCGGAAACCATAGCGGCGCAGGTGGTTCTGCATGACTTGACGGGATGGTTCCAGACCCTCATCGTGGACAAGGGGTTTCAGAATCAGGTCGCGCAGGATATGGCCGTAGTCAACGACGAGGGGGTGGTGGGGCGCATCCTGGATGTTTCCGATCGCTACGCGCGGGTCCTGCTCATCACCGATACGGGCAGCTCCGTCGATGCTATCGTTCAGAGAAACCGCGTCAGGGGGGTGCTGAGCGGGAAGGATGCCAACGGGTGTGTTCTGAAGTATGTGCGGAGCAATCTCGATGTTCAAGTGGGCGATCTCATCATTTCCTCCGGGAAAGACGGCGTGTTTCCCAAAGGGCTACGGCTGGGGGTGGTGCAGGGGATTTTCAAGGACCCGGTCGATCTCTTTCAGAAGATCGAAGTGAAGCCCCTGGTGCGCCTCAGTGCTCTGGAGGAGCTCTTGATCATCAAGCGTGACATCAATATGCCCCAAGAAATGACTGAAGAGTGATTTTGCGGGCGGAGCCATTGAAGAAGAGCGACAGAGATTGGTATACTTAAAATCAACAACCCGCTGGCGCGATTTTCATTTCTTCAGGGTGAT
>DAIQOB010000026.1:0-14512 GCA_036788075.1 Syntrophobacteraceae bacterium | reverse complement strand
TCTCGCGATGGGTTTGGCTTTTTCTTCTGTGTCGTTTTTGGCACAATACATAGCGAATGCTCCGCAAGCTGTCAAAGCAATAAGAGCGAGGGGTTGGAGCAGCCGGTCTTCAATCCGTAAGAGCCTCCAGACAGTGTCGCCACGCTGTGCCTTCTATTTGGGGGTAGACAAAAGTGTTTCTTTTGAGTATTTCATTGGGCCAGACAAGGTATAAATAATGTTGAGAGTTTACAATTTTCCGCCTGGTGGGGAAGCTCGAAATCATCTGGGCGGCATGAAGAGAAGAGGAGGAGATACAATGCGGTGGCGTGTGATCGTTCTGGCAGGTTTTATGTTGCTGGCGGTTTCTTCCATGGCATGCGCTCAGGGAGAATATGACGGAGTCTATGGAACTGGAGCCCATTCCTTCTCCCTGGCAACGGGAAGCCCCGGTGAATTGGGTTTGCTCAAAGCCCTGGCCGATGGATTCACGCCCAAAACGGACACGAAGCTCCTCTGGAAAAAAGCCGGCTCCGGCGAATCCCTCAAGGCACTGAAAGACAAAACGGTCGATATGATCATGGTCCATGCACCAGCTGCGGAGAAGAAAGCCGTAGAAGAGGGCTGGGCCATCAAGAGAACTCTCATTGGCTCCAATGAATTCTTCATCGTTGGGCCTGCCGATGATCCCGCAAAGATCTCCGAGGCCAAGAGCGCAGCCGATGCTTACCTGCGGATTGCCAATGCCAAGGCGAAATTCTTTTCGCGGGGCGACAACTCAGGCACTCACAAGAAAGAAATGGACGTCTGGCAGAAAGCAGGGATAACGCCCTCCGGCGACTGGTATGTTGTCACCAAAGACTTCATGACAACCACCCTGAAGAGAGCCAATGAAGAGAAGGGCTATTTCATGACGGACAGCAGCACGTGGGTGGCCGAAAAGAAGAATTTGCCCAACCTCAAGATCCTCTTCAAGGGGGACAAATTCCTGGTGAACACCTACCATGCCCTTTGCCAACCTGCAGGAGCGACTCCTGGAGCCCAATGGGCCGCCGCTTTCATCGATTTTGTCGCTTCCGAAGAAGGTCAGAAGATCATCCGCGACTACGGAAAAGAGCAGTATGGCCAGGGGCTGTACGATGATGCAGCCTATGCCAGGCAGTATGACGATTGAGCCGCTGTAGGGGAGCTTATGACGGAAAAGCTCATCTCTGAGCCGTTTGAAGCATATTAAAGATTCGGGAGTCATGAAATGGCAAAGCAACAAGTATTCAGTATCTGTGGGATGTGCACAGTTCGTTGTCCTATTCAGGCCGAGGTGGAGGATGGGGTCTGCACTTTCCTTCAGGGGAATCTCCATGCATCGGGCATTAAAGGGGCGATTTGCGCCAGGGGGAGCGCAGGCCTGGGTCTCATCAACGATGACGAGCGACCCCAGGTCCCGCTCATCAGAACGGGTAAGCGGGGAGAGGGGCAATGGAGGGAAGCCTCCTGGGAGGAAGCGCTCGACTACGTGGCGGAGCGCCTCAAGAGCATTATGGATGTGCATGGTGGGCGGAGCGTCCTCTTCTCCGACCGCGGCGGTCCGTTTCGAGACCTGCACATGTCATTCGTGCGCGGCTTGGGATCTCCCAACTACTGCAACCATGATGCGAGCTGTGCACGCAATGTTCAGCACGCTGCCCTCTCCGTTTTCGGGTTTGGCCGCAAAGAACTTGTCTATGACTTGAAAAACGCCCGTCATGTAGTGCTCCAGACCCGGAATATATTTGAATCCATCAATGTTAAAGAGGTCAACGACCTGGCCGAAGCGATGGCGAATGGCTGTAAGCTCACGGTCATCGACATTCGAGCGAATACCACTTCCTGCAAAGCCGACCGTTTTTTCATGGTTCGCCCCGGCACGGACTATGCCTTCAACCTGGCCATCATCCATGTCTTAATGTCCGAAAAGCTCTACGACGCAGAGTTTGCAAGGCTTTGGATCAATGACCTGAACGATCTCTACCGTTTCGTGGAGACTTACACTCCCGACTGGGCCGAAAAGGAAACCGGAGTTCCCGCACAGGAAATCATTGCCTTCGCCCGGGAGCTCGCCAAGGCAAAGCCGAGCGTCATCTGGCATCCCGGGTGGATGACAGCCAGGTACCGGGATTCCTTCTATGTTTGTCGATCCATCTACATCATCAATGCCCTCCTTGGGGCCATTGGGGCCAAGGGAGGACTCCCCCTCGCCAACAAGCCGGAGGATGTCGGGCGCAAAGGCCTCAAGAAGCTGGTAGATCTTTTCCCAAAACCTGAAGACAAGAGGGCAGACGGCGTCGGATGGAAATATCCGCACTTCGATACGGGTCCCGGGCTTCTGCATTTGGCATTCAAGGCCATGGAGACAGAAGATCCCTACCCGTTGAAGGCTTACATTGCGTACCGACATGATCCGTTGATGGGCTTTCCCGATCCGGAGGCCTTGAAAAAAATACTGAACAAGCTCGATCTGCTCGTCTCGGTGACTTTCAGCTGGTCCGATACGGCCTGGTTTTCGGATGTCGTGCTGCCTCTGTCTCCCTACCTTGAAAGGGAAAGTATTCTGGCATGCAAGAACGGACTCAGCCCTTATTTCTTCGTCCGCCAGAGAGCCCTCAAGCCGCGCTTTGACACGCGTGCCGACTGGGAGATCCTCTGCGGCCTGGCCAAACGTCTCCATTTGGAGCCTTTGAGCTTCAATTCCATCGAAGAGATCTGGAACTATCAGCTGGAAGGCACCGGTGTCACCATGAAGGATTTTGAATCTACCGGCATGGTGCCCCTGGCCGAAAAGTCCCGCTATCGGAAAGTCAACGAGCTCAAGTTCAAGACTGCTTCAGGAAAAATCGATATACTCTCTGAGAGGCTGGAAAAAGCGGCTTTGCCGTCGCTGAAGCCTTACGAATCGCCGGCTCGCCCCGAAGAGGGCAGGTTCCGCATCACGTTTGGGCGATGCCCCGTACATACCCAGGGGCACACCGTGAACAACCCGTTTCTCTATGAGGAGATGCCTGAAAACGTCCTCTGGCTCAACAAGGATGTGGGAGAAGCGATGCGGTTGCAGGACGGTGAAGAAGTGGAGGTTTCAAGCAGCGGTCATACGGGCAGGATCAAGGTGAAGCTCACTGAATTCATCCATCCCGAAGCCGTTTTCATGGTTCATGGATTTGGGCACACCCTGCCAGTGGAGAGTCGAGCCTTTGGCAAGGGCATCCTTGACAACAACTTCATGCATGGGGGCCTGGAGCTTTGGGACCCGGCAGGGGGGGGAGTGGCCATGCAGGAGCATTTCGTAACCGTAAAAAAAATATCATGATTTTCGGCTGACAAGTGTCCCCGGCGACCGCTTCTGGTCGCTGGGGATATGGATAAATTATCCTCCACCTGATCCCGCAAGCTTTATGAAGGACGACTTCCCCTGGGTCGGGCTTCACCCGATTCCCTCCATCGTTTTGCTTGAATCCCTCCATGTATGATGTTAGGGTCCCGACCTGTTATGCCAATTGTGATAGGATACAAATTTCATTGAGGCTTCAAAATTTCGGTTTTTAGAGTCAGTGAGGATGATGTGATACGCGCTTATGTTGGCTTTGATGACACGGACTGCCTGGATTCAGATCGTGGAACAGGCAAATTGGCACGATGGTTTCAAAAGGAATTGCCCGAGGGAAGCCGCGTGTGGGGAGTAGTACGCCAGCAACTTCTGGTTCACGAAAAGATCCCCTATACTTCGCACAACAGCAGTGCATGCGTGGTGGTGGAATTAGCCGGGCTTGATTTTCTTGACGACCTGATCTCAAGGGCGGCTCGCCATCTTGAACGCCACGCTCTGGTGGGGAGCGATCCCGGGCTCTGCGTTACCTGTGAGGGAGATCCCGCGCTACCTCGCTTGATCGATTTCAGTCAGAAATGTACGAGCCAGGTCATGACTCAAAAGGACGCACTCGAAGCCACACGCACTTTGCACCTTTCTGGCCATGGTGGAACTCATGACGGCATAATCGGGGCTGCTGCAGCGGTTGGCTTGACGGCTCACGGATGGAGCGGCAGATTTATAGAATTCGGAAAGCTGCGCGATGTGCCGGAGAGGGTCAGAGTATGCGAGTTGCAGCGTCTGAATATCCTTCCCGTCTCATTGGACCGTGACGGACAGGTTCCAGCTCCCGGAGACCTGGTGAACACCAAGGGGTGGCTGCGTCCACGCCTGTGGGGAAACAGGCCCATTCTTCCGGTCATTCCCAAAGGGGAGGGCGTTTGGGAATCCTTGGGAGACAAGCGGCACAAAGGCGGCAACTCGGAAAAGCTTCATCTCCTCAGCGCCTGACCGAGCAGCCCGTGGTCCAGCCCTCCAACGAGACCATCAGGCTCCCTCATCCCCATTTTGGCGGAGGGCGCTGGGGTGAGGGAGCCTGCAACAGGAGGGGGACACGGGAATCCTGGCCGGACTTGCTACTGCGGCCTCTTGCTCTCCTCGCCCCGAACCGCATGATACTGCTCGACGAAGGCACTCAAGGTCCTGGCCTGTCTGTCCATGTAATCGACCCAGAGGGCCAGCATCTCCTTGCCCTCCTCCGTGAGGTAATACATGCGCTTGGCCGGACCACCCGCCTCCGTATTCCACTGGGATGAGACCCACCCATCCTCCTCCAGCTGGTGCAGGTGTCGGTAGATCATTCCCGGCGGAGCCTGCCCTTCCACAAACCCGAACTTTTGAATGTTCTGGATGAGCTCATATCCGTAAGACGGCCTGGGATAGAGACCCAGCAGGATGGATGGCTGAATGTAGCGTTCTCGCTTTCCCTGCTTGGGGTGCCCTGGTTTGGTTTTGTTCTGTGGATCGGGCATATCTTTTCTTGACCTATATCCTCAAAGGATATATATTCTAAATGAATCCACTCTGCGGCGTTCAAATCTTTAGAACAACCGGTCCACAGCATTGGCAAAGGAGAAAGCCATGCCCACCATTTTCGTGCGTGAAAGGCGTAAGATCGAAGCCGGTGAAAAGAAGCCACGCTATCGCGTCGTCGGCGTTCATGACCTCAACCTCAGGATCTATGTGGAGCACATCCGCAAAAGAGAGCTGGACCAGCTGGCGGCGGTCACCGGTGCCGACGTGGTAGTCCTCATGGGCGGCAAAGAGGAAAAGGAGAAGCAGGCGGAGCAGGGCGGCGAAAAAGGCGATTGAGCGCCCTGCTTCACGCGGATCCCTTCTCAAATACCGGCCCAAATCCCGGATCATTCCTCCTTGTAGATGATGGTGCCCACGTGCTTTCCTTCCAGGGCATCGAGGATATGCTCGGGGTGGTTCAAGGCATCAATGATCTGGAGCTCCTTGAGGCATTTCGCTCGCTGCAGCAGGGTCAGGATCGGCCGCTCGATGATGAGGTCGTCCAAATCCAGCTCGAGGAGCTCCCTGCTCGAAATCCTGTCGTAAAACTTGAGATTTTTGCGCTCGGCTTCTGCGACCTTCTTGGGATCGCTGCTGAAGAGCCCTCGCTCGTCTTTCAAGTAGATGAGGGAGCGAGCCCCTATGTTTTCAGCCAGAAGAAAGGCTCCGCAATCCGTGCGGTGCGGCGGGATGGAGCCATACTCGGCGGGGTGCTCAAAAAAACCGTAGGGTGGAATTCCATAGGTGATGGGCAGGTACCCGCGCCGACAGAACATGGTGAGCTGCTCCAGGTTGTCGCCGTGACCGATCTTGACCCCTCCGTGCTTGTTGAGGAGCACGCTCATGATTTCCGCATTCTGCCAGGACACCTTGTCGCCCAGCTTGGAGAGCACACCGGTGGGCATGCCGAGATCGATGCCGATGCTGTAGACGTGACGGGCACGCGTACCGCCGCCGGTCATCAAAATGATCTTGTACTTTTCTTTCGCCTCCACGAGAACATCGACGATGGGCAGAACCGCTTTTGCTCCGCGGTCGATGATGCTCTGCCCACCGATCTTGATGACGTTGATCTCGGGCTGCATGCGAAAGTATTCTTTGCTTTCGGTCCTCTTGAGAAACTCCTTGCTCACCAGGGATTCACCCATGAGCGGGGATTCGATGTGGAGCCTTCCCGCATCACTCTCTTCTTTTACAAGCTTCGACATGACTCACCTCGCTTCCGATTTGCCCGCCGGACGAGCCGGGATGCTTCAAAATTCCATGATCATTCCTGTTTGGCAGGGATATGGCATCACCATGAGCGACGTCATCTTAGGGGGAGGGTACCACAAAGTCAAGGAGGGTCGATTGGAATCAAGAGCTCGGCAGGCTCAGAGGCAGGTCTATGGAAGCTTCAGCCAATCTGGATGAGCACGAAGTGGGCGAGGGGAACCGTTCCATTTATCAGCAGAATTCCTGCCGTGAACGGTTCCCCCTTATTTCTTTTTTCCGACGTGACAGCCTTTACAGCTTTTCGATCTGCACCGCGCACGCCTTGTATTCGGCAGTGTAGGATACGGGATCAAATACGGCGTTGGTGAGCCAGTTGGCGCAATTTTCCCGGAAATGGAATGCCATCCACACCATGCCGGGCGGCACTTCCGGCGTCACCCTGGCCTTGACGATGACCTCACCGCGGCGGGATTTCACCTTAATTTTCTCATGGGATTCTATCCCCATGCTGCTTGCATCCTGAGGAGAAATATCCGCACTCTCTTCACCGAGGAGGTCGTTCAACCCCTCGCACCGGCCGGTCTGGGTTCTCGTGTGGTAGTGGTACAGCCGCCTTCCCGTCGAGAGGGTGAAGGGATAGTCTGCATCCGGCACCTCAGCAGGCGGGGTCCAGTCAACCGGAGTGAATCTTCCGAGGCCACAGGTGAACTCTCCATCCTGATGGAGGAAGCAGGTTCCCGGGTGCTCCTCGTGAGGGCATGGCCACTGGAGTCCGTTCCCCTCCAGGCGCCTGTACTTGATTCCCATGAGGTTGGGAGCCAGAACAGATATTTCGTTGTCCCAGAGCTCCTGGGCGCTGTCGGACTCCCAGTCATGACCCATCTTTTTGGCGATCTGCTTGAAGATCCACCAGTTCGGCTTCGCCAGCCCGGGAGGTGGACTGGCAGTACGGACGCGGCTGATGCGCCGTTCGCTGTTGGCAAACGTGCCTTCGTTTTCGCTCCATGCTGCAGCTGGAAAAATCACATGGGCAAAACGGGTGGTTTCATTGGGGAAGATATCCTGGCAGACAAGAAATTCGGCAGAAGAGAGCTCGTGCTCGACTTTGTGGATATCGGGTTCCGTGTTGGCCAAATTTTCTCCAAAGATGTAGAAAGCCCGGATCTTCCTGTCCACAAGGCCTTCCATCATCTGAGGAATCATTAATCCCACATTCCCGGGAAGAT
Organism: Syntrophobacteraceae bacterium; assembly: GCA_036788075.1. Classification (GTDB taxonomy): domain Bacteria; phylum Desulfobacterota; class Syntrophobacteria; order Syntrophobacterales; family Syntrophobacteraceae; genus Desulforhabdus. The sequence goes on along the minus strand of DAIQOB010000026.1, from coordinate 7,180 downwards.
TTTTCACGCCCCATGCCTTTTCAAATTTCGCACGTGCGTCGGGGTTTGTGACACTCTGATATCCCGGAAAGATATTGGGCAGAGCCCCCATGTCGCAGGCACCCTGGACATTGTTTTGGCCACGGAGCGGATTGACGCCGCCGCATTCCATCCCCATGTTGCCCGTGAGCATCTGGAAATTGGCCACGGTCAAAACATTGTTGACGCCGCAGGTGTGCTCGGTGATTCCCAGGGTGTAACAAATCATTGCGGGCTTGACGGATGCGAAGCGCCGCGCCGTGCTCCGGATGAGTTCGGCGTCGATGCCGCAGATTTCTGCCGCACGCTCCGGCGGATATTCCATGACCTTTTCTTTGACTTCATCGAAACCCATGGTGCAGGATTCCACAAAGCGGCGGTCGTAGAGGTCTTCTTTGATCAAGACATGCATCATGGCATTGAGCAGGGCGATATCGCTACCGACCTTCAAGGGCAGATGGATCTTTGCATAATCGCAGAGCTTATGCCTGCGCGGATCGAGGACGATCAATTCCGCACCGTTCGCGACGGCATTTTTGATAAACGTCGCTGCCACGGGATGGGCCTCGGTCATATTGGACCCGATCACCATGATCATTTTAGCCCTGGCAAACTCATTGAACGAGTTGGTCATAGCACCTGAACCGAACGAGGCCGCCAACCCGGCGACCGTTGGAGCGTGTCAGGTACGTGCGCAGTTATCGATATTGTTCGTACCGATAACCGCGCGGAAAAGCTTTTGCATCTGGTAGGAATCTTCGTTGATGCTGCGGGAGCAACTGACGCCGGCGATGGCGTCGGGGCCGCTCTCGGCGATGATCTCCTTGAATTTCTTGGCGACGAGCCGGGTCGCCTCATCGAACGAGGCCTCCCTGAACCCGCCGTTCTCTCGGATCAACGGTGTTTTCAATCGCTCATCGGAATAAATGAAATCGAACCCGTATCTTCCTTTGACACACAGCCGGCCCTGGTTGGGCTCGGCGTCCTCCACACCGGTGGCTTTTACAATCTTGCCGTCCTTGATATGAAGCAGTTGCTGGCATCCAACACCGCAATACGGGCAGGTGGTTCGAACCTTATTTTCTATTTCCCAATTTCGCCAGCGCAGGTCCGTCTTTTTCTCAACGAGAGCGCCTGTGGGACACAACTGGATGCATTCGCCGCATGAAACGCATTTATCGGCATCGTAGGAAATCAGTGGGCCATCCGGTCCTTCCGCGACCGAAAGAGCATAATGCCCCTGTATCTCCGAGCAGGCTCTCACGCACCGGAGGCACAACACGCAGCGTTCAGGCCAGGATTTGAGCATGGTCTTGCTGTAGGCCGAAGTGAATTTTGCCGTCGGCGTCGGCGATTCAACTCCCGTAACGCCGTGCTCAACAACCAGGTCCTGCAGGAGGCACTCACCCGCCTTGTCGCAGATGGGACAATCCAGGGGATGATGGGCGAGGATCCCCTTCAATATTTCCTGGCGAACGGAAAAGAGATGCTCCGATTGGGTAGTGACCGCCATACCCTCCGAAACAGGCGTGTTGCAGGAAGTCACCGGGGTTGGATTTCCATCGACTTCGACAACACAGATGCCGCAGGATCCTGCCGGTTTTAATCTTTCATGAAAACAGAGCGTTGGGATCCTGATCCCCATGCTTTGAGCCGCCTGCAGGATGGTGCTCTCAGCCGGAGCTGAAACATCCCTGCCATCTATGGTCAGCTTCACCACTCCCATTATGGTACCTCCTTTGTGCGCATACAGACATATAAGAAGACATATAAAAGGACCGCAACAACCCGTTCATTCGGCCCAGCAGTCAATGATGGACATCACCGACGGATCTCCCGACGCCATCAAAGCCGGACCGAGCACACATCCAAAACCGGCGGCGGAACAAGCAGGACCACCCCTGCAATCATTTGTCCGCTTGTCCGCTACATTATGTCGATCGTGACATAAATGTGTTATCAGTACAGGAACGCGGGGAGAAGAGTCAAGCGAAATCGCCAGGGAAGCTCAGCGCCGTTTTCCACGTGAGTCGGCTTCCCGCCTGTTACGACAATATGGGAATCCAGGCACATATACCTCTTGACATTCCCCTGGAGAAACGCAAAGATCCCTTCCAGGCTGGATGCCGAGGGACGGGATATTCAGGGTTCGTCGGCCCGCCGGTTTTTTCTCCCCCACACAACGAGGAGGTATCGCATGAGGCTGAGCACGAGAAACGTCCTGAAAGGCAAGGTGACCGAAGTGAAGGAGGGTATGGTTATGGCGAAGGTGAAGGTCGACATAGGGAATGGAAATGTCGTCACTGCCCTCGTCAGCACGGATGCCGTCCAGGAGCTGGATGTGAAGGTCGGCGAAGACATCCAGGTTTTGATCAAGGCAACCAGTGTCATGCTTGCCAAAGACTGACGCCGGCTACGTGAGGCAGATGGGGCTGACGTCCACTTATTTCATGTTCGGTCTTTCGATGATCTGAAAAAACCCTACAGATGGTGACAGCTCACGTTCCTGTGTCATGCACCAGTTCGAAAAAATGTCACAATTCAGACTATCGAGGCCTTAGAACGGTCGATGGAGTTATGTGACCGTCTACGGTTGAACCCCTCCGTTTTTTTGCTAATCTCAGCTGTTTTCTTCATTCAAAGCTGTCAGTTCAGTCAACCCTTACCTTGGGGCCGACCCACCGTCGTCCCGATGATTCAGTGGATACCCGCTGCTCCTCTGCAAGACGCACCCTGCAGAAGAGAAGATCCACACAGCCCCGACAAAAGCGAGCTGATCCCGTTTGCTCAAACTGCCTCTTTAACCTGAAGTTGATTTGGATTGAGGAGGAAGGAAGATGCTTTTGCCATTTTCGACGTTTATCCACAGATTTTTGCCCGTGGCTCTGGTGATCCTGACGGTTTGTGCTTTCCTGGGCGAGGGGTTAAGCTGGGCCAAGGAGAAGGAGAAGAGTGTCGCCGAAAAGGTCCTCGATATCTTGAAGTCCAACAATCAGATTACCGAGGAGCAATATAAAGAGCTGGTGGCCCAGGCGAAGGAGGAAGAGCGTCAAGGGAAGAATTTCGATGTATTTTACAAGGAGGGATTGAACTTTGAATCTGAGAATGGCGCATTCAAGATCAAAATCGGAGGAAGGATCCAGACCGATTTTGGCCAGCTCGAGCCCGACAAGAGCATGAAGCAACTGGGAGATGACGAAGGGGAAGACATCCAGGGGCACGGTGCGGAAATGCGGCGTGCACGTCTCATGGCCGAAGGAACGATTTACGAGAACGTCGAATACAAGGCGGAATTCGATTTTGCCGAAGGTGACGTGGATTTTGCCGATGTATACCTGGGTGTCAAAGACATTCCATACCTGGGAGGAATCCGAGTCGGCCACCAGAAGGAGCCTTTTTCTCTGGAAGAACAGACCAGCACCAACTATATGACCTTCATGGAGAGGGGCCTTCCCAATGCGTTTTCGCCCGTACGCAATACCGGGGTCAAGGTTTTCAATACTGCCCTCGACAGCCGCATGACCTGGGGGGTCGGCGCCTTCGAGGATACGGACAACTTCGGGGATGCTTTTGCCAACTATTCGGATTACAACGTCAGCGGACGCATTACGGGACTGCCATGGTATGAGAAAGAGGGCAGGGAACTCGTCCACCTTGGGTTGAGCTACAATCACAGGTTTCGTGCTGGGGACAACAATCCCGTCCGGTTCAGAACGCGCCCCGAAACGCATCTGACGGACCTGAACACTGTCGACACCGGGAATATGCCGGCAGACGGGGTCGATGTCATCAACCCCGAATTCGCCCTGGTCTATGGCCCCTTCTCACTCCAGGGGGAATATTTTCAGACCTTTGTGAACGCCTCCGGAGACTCGGACCTTCTCGATGATCCCACCTTCAACGGTTTCTACATCTATGCCAGCTACTTCATCACGGGAGAGCACAGGGCCTACAAGCCCAGCACGGGGGCTTTCGACCGCGTCAAGCCATTCAACAACTTCAGCATCAAGAACTGCGGATGGGGGGCATGGGAGATCGCAGCACGATATTCCAGAATCGATCTGACGGACAACGATGCCGGCATTCGTGGAGGTGAGGAAGACAATTTCACGGCCGGCCTGAACTGGTACCTCAATCCCAACACGCGCGTCATGTTCAATTATGTGCGTGCCAACGTTGACCACCGTGAAGATTTGGACGGGGATGGGACCCTCGACGTCTATGAATCCAGGTTCATGGTGGACTTTTGAGTACGGAGACGCTTTCTATATGACTACGCAGCACATGGCCCCTGTGTTGTGTGTTTATCCTGCGTAATGCCACAAATAAAACTTCCATGAGAGCTTTCATTTGCTTGACACATAAAAAGTTATAAGCTAATGTTTTTTGGCGTTATCTATAGAATTAGGCCTGCTATTTTGAAGCCGTGAGCGTGCCGGTCGAGTCGTGTGGGGGAGGCTCGGAAAGGTCTTCACAGTAGTGAGCCGCACAACAGCAGAAAACAGCACTGAAGAAAGGAATTCGAAATGCCTGAAGGCCGAGTGAAATGGTTCAATGACAAGAAGGGCTATGGTTTCATCGAAACGCAGGATCAGGGCGATGTGTTTGTGCATCATAGCGCTATCCAGGCAGAAGGTTTTCGTTCGCTGTCGGAGGGGGACAAGGTCAGTTTTGAAGTCGAGCGTGGTCCCAAAGGGCCTCAGGCTGTTAATGTTAAAAAGCTGTAGTGACCGATTCCATTCGGTTCAGTGAGTGAGTCCAACGGTCGGGAGGGGATCCTCCCGACCGTTTTTGTTTCCAGGGTGGGCTCTGCCTTACCACTCTCGCCAACAGCGTCTCCCTCCGGGTAATCCTCATTTTTCACAAGCTTGATAAAACATTGTGATTCGCGTACAATTCTCCATCCGCTTCAGGTGTTGCGCCTGTGGAGGGGAAGCTGGGTTTCCAGTCCTATGGACCGTTGCTGAGTGGAGATTTCCTTCCTGTGCATGATTTCACGGACAACCTTCTTCGCCTCGGGGAGATGGGAATGACGATGATGGAGGACCTGCTCGAGAATACCTGCAAAAACATGATCAAAACCATTCTCTTTTGCCTCGAAAATGCCACCAAGGGAACCATATACAGAGTAGGTCCAATGCCCAAGCTCCAGGCCGTCCGTATCACTTCCGGCATTCGAAGGGAAGGGACCGACGAAATAGAATGGGGACTGCCCGCCGTCTCCGATTACAATCCCCCCGGCAAGAGCTGGGAGCAGTATCGCGACCGTCCGGACCACGTACTGGAAGCCATGGGGTGGTGCGTGGAAAAGCAGAAAAGCTGGACGGCGGAAAATCCCTTCGAGGATGTTCGCAGTGTTGGCAAGCAGCTGAGGGGTGAAATCGAAGACTTCTACCACATGGAGCCCGTCCTGGTACGCAAAAGCGATTTGTATGGAGGAGGGCAGGACATTGTGGAATATCCTCGAGACTGGGCAGGCAATCCCATCTGGCAAGACTCGGAATTTGTCGTTTCCGCCGTCATCAAAATCCATTTCATGCCCTATTCCATCCGTCGGGATGACCGTTCCACACGCATCATCAAAGAGCTCTCCAGAAGTCTGGGTACAGAGCTCCTCTCACTCCAGCTCCGCGAAAAGCTCTTCCGTTCTCAACAGGAATTCACGCGCCGCCAGCTCAAAAGCGGCGAGCTTCTTGCTCATGAGCTCCGCAATACTCTCACCAAGTTTGGATTCGTCTTTGCTGCGGTCAATGCTGAGATCGGCGTTTTGCGTGAAGAATGGGAAGAGCTTTTGAGTAAGTCCTTTCCCCACCTGAAGTCCAAGGCCTTGCTTCTGGGCCGCCTCAGTGAATTGATCCGCTCGCAGATGCCCAACCTGCGTAACGGGGATGAATGCCTTCCTGTCTGCCGGCTCCTCCTTCGCGAGCAATCGGAACTGGCGTCCCTTTCGTTGCTTCCGGAACAGAGTGAACAGTGGATCTATCACAAAATCAAGCCCAACTGGGAACGCCTGTTGAACTGCTCTCATGCCTGGCATCAGGACCGGGACGAAATCCTTACCCTCCTAGACCAGCTGCAGGAAGCGCTCCATATGGGAAAGAACTGTCAGCTCATTGATAAACTGGACCATCTGCCCAGAGATCTCATCGAAAAATGGGTCAGGGTGGCCTATATCTACTTTACACCCGACAAACTGAATCTCTTGGAGGATATTCTCCAGGTCCTGGACCATCCCGAGCTTCCTGTTTGCCACAAGCAGCAGATCAAAAAAGTCATCAAGTCCTTGAAGGCACTGGTGGAGTTGGTCCCGGAGGTTGAAGAAAGAGCGAATCGCATCATCCTTTCTTTGCGATACGAAAACGGCGTTGATTCCGATATTTGCATAGATTACAGCCGAATATGTAGAATTTGAAGCGGCATGCCGGCTCCAGTTACCGATATGTCTCAGAACAGGTGAGCTCGTCATGGTCATGAAACCAGAGCATCAGGAACGTCCCTCTGAATCGGCTGCGCCCCAGGTCCCGGACGCCAACGGATCCAGAGTGTCCAGCTGCCTGGAGCATTTGAAGGCAATGGAGCTCAAATTCAAAAGGTTCCTCAATGCGTCGCGGGACATGCGGTTCATTGTCAACCGGAAGGGGAGCTTCATGGAAATCAACCAGGCTGGTGCCGATCTTTTGGGTTACGATAGTCCGGAAGAAATGCTGCAGCTGGAATCCATCGAGCACCTTTTTCAAGACCCGGAAGATCTGGCGGCCCTGCGAAGCAAGATCGAGGAAGACGGGTACATCAAGGACTACGAAGTGGAGCTGAAGCGGAAGGATGGCAGTCGCTTCATCGCCAGCATCACCGCCAACTACTGGTTTGACACCAACGGCGGTGTCTCCTACGAAGGGCTGCTGACAGATGTTTCCGAGCTGCGTCACTGGCAGACGGCATTCATTGAAGCTGAAAGACAAAACCGGGAATTGTCGGAATCTGAAGATCGGATTCGCAGCCTCAATGAACACATCCTGCAGATGTTGATGCTCATGTCGCACGACATTCGAGGCCCCCTGGTGTCCATCGGGGCGACACTGAAGCTCCTCCTGCGGGGAGCGTACGGCAAGATGGATGAAAGCGTGACCAATACCGTCAAGGACCTGTTGTCCAGGGTCTCGCA
>DAIQOB010000025.1:0-14525 GCA_036788075.1 Syntrophobacteraceae bacterium | reverse complement strand
ATGGGCGATACCGGCCCCTGTGGTCCGTGCTCGGAAGTACTCAGCGACCAGGGTGAAGCCATGGGATGTGGACGCCCCGACTGCCGGCCGGGATGCGACTGCGATCGCTACCTGGGGCTGTGGAACCTCGTGTTCATGCAGTTCAACCGCCAGGAGGATGGAGTACTGGAGCCCCTTCCCAAACCGAGCATCGACACAGGCATGGGGTTGGAGCGCATCGCTGCGGTGATCCAGAAGGTCCCGTCCAACTACGATACGGATCTCTTCGCGCCCATGCGCGCCCGAATTGCCGAGATCAGCGGCTACCACTACGGGACCGACCCCGAAAAGGATGTGTCCGTCAAGGTCATCGCCGACCACAGCCGTGCAGCGGCCTTTCTCATCGGGGACGGCATCCTGCCGAGCAACGAGGGACGCGGCTACGTGCTCCGCCGCGTCATCCGCCGGGCTCTGCGGCACGGACGATTCCTGGGGCAGGACAAGCCTTTTCTCCATGACGTCGTCGTGAAAGTCATGGAAGCCATGCACGATGCCTACCCCGAACTGCTGGAAAACAAGAACTATATCACCCGGGTCATTCTCAACGAGGAAGAACGCTTCAACGAAACCCTCGATCACGGGCTCGGCCTCCTGCAAAACGAAATCCGTCAACTGCAGGCGGAGGGGAAAAAGGTCATCCCCGGGGCCCTGATCTTCAAGCTCTACGACACCTTTGGCTTTCCCATCGATATCATCACCGACATGGCCCGCGACCTCTCCCTCGGCGTGGAGGAGACGGAATTCCAGAAGCTGATGGAAAAGCAGAGAGAGCAATCCCGCATGCACTGGAAGGGCAGCGGGGAACGGGAAGTGTCCGAAGCGTACCGCCAGTTGTCGGCTCGGGATGTTTCCGTGCGTTTTCTGGGCTACGACAGTCTGGAGGCGGAATCCGAAGTCCTCGCCCTGGTGCGGGACGGTAAAGCCTTGCAGGAAGCCGAGTCGGGGACGGCGGTCGAGGTCGTTACGGCCGAAACGCCCTTTTACGGCGCATCCGGGGGCCAGGTGGGGGATCGGGGAGAAATCCTTTTCGAAGGCGGCAGGATGACAGTATCGGATACGTTGAAGCTCCCGGGCGACCTCATCGTTCACGTGGGAAAGGTGGAAGAAGGGCACCTGACCACCGGAAAGCGCGTCCGCCTGAAGGTGGACGCGATGGCCCGCAAGGACACGGCCCTGCATCATACCGCCACCCATATTCTCCATGCCGCTCTCCGCGCTGTTTTGGGAGACCACGTCAAGCAGGCGGGATCCCTCGTGGCGCCGGATCGGCTCCGCTTCGATTTCACTCATTTTGCTGCCCTGACGCCCGCGGAGCTGGACGAAATCGAGCAGCGGGTCAACGATGAGATCCGCACCAATGAAGACCTCCAGGTGCATGTCATGGACCTGGAGGAGGCCCTCAAGACCGGAGCCATGGCCCTGTTTGAGGAAAAGTATGGAGACCGCGTACGCATGGTGGAAATTCCCGGGTTCAGTCGCGAGCTCTGCGGCGGCACCCACACCCACCGCACAGGGGATATCGGCGTTTTTGTCATCGTTCAGGAAACAGGCATCGCAGCGGGAGTCCGAAGAATAGAGGCTCTCGCCGGGAGGCATGCACTGGCGCATCTGCGGAAGCAGAGGGGCATTTTACAGACGGCCGCCGGGCTCCTCAAGACTGGCCCCGCCGACGTGGCCGAACGGGTCGAAAAGCTCATGACCCAGCAAAAGCAGGTGGAAAGGGAACTGGAAGCCCTGAAGGCATCCCTTGCCGGGAAACGGTCGGCGGATCTGCTGGAGCGGGCTGAGGACATCGGAGGGGCGAAAGTTCTGGTGACCCGGGTGGAAACCGACAATCCCAAGGCTCTGCGGGATCTCTATGACCGTTTCAAGGAACGCATACCAAGCGGCGTGCTCGCTCTCGGGGCCGTTCAAGGCGAGAAGGTTTTTCTCCTGGTGGGTGTAACGCAGGATCTCACAGCCCGGCTTCACGCGGGAAATCTCATCAAGGAAATCGTCAAGGTCGTGGGGGGCAGTGGAGGGGGCCGACCGGATATGGCCCAGGCGGGTGGGAGCCAGCCGGAAAATCTCCAGGGAGCTCTCGATCTCGCTGCCAGGCTGGTTCGCGAACAACTCTCGCAGGGGGGATGAAAAATTCCGCCAGGTTGTAGTGGCTCTCGCACACCGTGTGACTGGAAATTTATTGAAAAGCCGGGCCGGGCCTCTTTACAGAGGGAATGGCCCGGCTTATTTTATTTGAACTTCTTATCGGTTAAATGCGGTCGATCCTGCATCGAGCCAGCTGCTCTTCCACTTCCTCCGAAATGCTTTCCGGAATCTCTTCAAGAGTAAACGAAGCGCCACACTCCCGGCAGCGCAGGTATACCCGGCGTCAGGAACGGACAAGAGCCAATTTGCTTTTGCATCGAGGACAATCCAAGACTCATCTCCTCCTCAGATAGTTCACGTTTTCCCTGCACTGTGGTTGAGCGTCCCACTGCGAGAACAATACAGCAGGGACAGGTATAAGAGGTTTTGAGGTTTTTGGCAACGGTCCTCAAACAATTTCTTTTACACTGTCTCAGACAGATGTGCAGCCCTCTGAGAGGCTGTCTAAAAATTCGTTTCCTCGTCATTCCGGCAGTCTTTTAGCCGGAATCCACCCCAGCGAAAAACCTGGATTCCGGCTTAAGAACCGCCGGAATGACGAAACAAGGTGCATGCTCAGAGTGATTGACTCATTTTTTAGACAGCCTCTCAGCGGCTCATTGCCGGCTTGCTGTGGGAAGCGGGTGAAAAAAGGATGCTCCCTGAGCCCGTTTTAAATTTTTTACCGTGAGCGAGGAAGCCTCACGGAATAGAACAATGATAGCTATTGGAATATATTATAAAAATAATGAAACGTTTCCATTCGTTGCGAATTGACTCTTTTGGAAAAAGGTCTTATTTTTTCCTATGAAATGCTTTATAATTTTTGTTTACCTTGCCGACAGGATGCTTAATCCGATGAGGAAATGGTGGAGCGAGGTGGGAGACCAATGGACACTTGCAACCCCAGGAGGGATGGATTGGCCAAAACATCTCCCCTACCGAAGGAGAATGAAATGAAAAACTACTCGTCTGAAACGTGCCTTCCCTTTAAATATTATTTTCATGGGGATGAAAGGCAACAAGAGTACCGGAAATTTATGAGGGAGGAGGTTTCAGAGGGCGAATTCAAAGAGACCGACCTGGGGCTGGTAGATACTCTCGAGGTGAATGGAGCGCAGCTGGAGTGTGACGAAGAGATGGGAAACAGCGCCGTCTGCGAGGAAGAGGAAGAGGATACTTCACTCGAATCCTCCAGGGAAGACAATTTCGAAGAAGATCATGTCACCTACTACTTGAAGGAGGTGGCAAGCTATCCTCTGTTGACTCAGGAACGAGAAATCGAACTGGCGCAGACCATTCGTACGGGTCAGGAACGGCTGGTTGAACTGGTGAAGCAGAATGCTTCCGTGGATCGGATGATCCTGGATCTGCACCAGAAGGTCGAAAAGCTGCTGGCTCACGAGAAGAGCTTTCCGGGTGTAAGGGACAAAATCCTGAAGGTCATCCTGCGGACTCTCGAGCGGGGCGTCAGGGAATGTCCGGAAAACCCCATCTTTTCCCAGATGCTTTCTGAAATCAAAGACATCATGCATCGCATCGACTATTCCAAGCAGGAGATGGTGAAGGCCAATCTGCGCCTCGTGCTGAGCATCGCCAAACGTTACCGCGGAAGGGGAATGAGCTTCGACGACCTGATCCAGGAAGGCAACCTGGGCCTGCTCAAAGCGGTGGGGCGTTTTGACCACACGAAGGGGAACCGCTTCAGTACTTACGCCACATGGTGGGTGCGGCAGAGCATCATCCGGGGAATCTACGATAAGACCCGCACCATTCGTCTGCCCGTGCACTTTATCGAACTCAAAAACCTTTTCTTCAAGGTATTCTACGAATTACTGAAAGAGTACGGGCGGGAGCCGACTCCCCAGGAAATCGCGGATCGCGCCGACCTGCCCCTGGATAAAGTGCAGATGGTTTTGACGCTTGCGGCACAGCCCATCTCACTGGAAACACCCATCGGCGAAGATGAGCAGCGCTTGGGAGATTTTATCGAGGATGACGGAGCGGTGTCTCCCGTTGAAGAGTGTTCCGACAAGGAACTGGCTGAAGTCACTCGGAATCTTCTTTCCAGCCTGCAGCCCCGGGAAGAAAAGATCCTGCGACTGCGCTTCGGCATCGACGGGCAGCCCGCCGAAACACTGGAAAAGATTGGTCAAAGTTTCAAGGTGTCCAAGGAGCGCATCCGCCAGATCGAGAAGAAGGCACTCAGGAAGCTCCGCAATCCCAACCGGCAGGCTACCCTGAAAAATTTCCTGGATTGATGGGAGCACGGGGAAAGACGATCGTGCGGATCCTCCCCAATCCCACATCCTGCACGACCATGGAGGGAGTGCAAAGTGATTTCTGTGCTTTGCACTCCCTTCTTCACCTGATCATCCCCTCTTTTACCGCAAATTGTTGAAGCAGATAACCGGCAGGCGCGGCTTGGCGCAGGCTCTGAGAAGCCGCCAGGTCTTCAAGATGAGTGGTGACAACGATCATGATTTTCTCACTGAAAGTACTTTTCCTCCTGTGGGCGGTCAATTTCGCTCCCCCGTTCCTGGCTTATTTGCTGCGCGAAAAGTGGAATGCACCCCTCGATGGCGGCCGCATTTTTCTGGACGGCAAACCGCTCCTGGGGTCTCATAAAACCATTCGCGGCGTTTGTGCGGCGGCTTTCATGGGAGTGAGCGCAGGCTTGATCCTCGGATTTCCCTTTTGGCTGGGATTGTCCGCCGGACTGCTCAGCATGGCGGGCGATCTTCTGTCGAGCTTTCTGAAACGGCGCATGGGGATGGTCAGCGGCAGCGTTTTCGCCGGCCTGGACCAAATCTTCGAAGGGGCTTTCCCCTTCGTCGTCATCGCACCGTATTTCGACCTCCCTTGGGGAGAGGTCTCCATACTCCTGGTTCTCTTTTGCCTGGGGGCCTATGTGGGAGCATGGTTTCTGAAGGAGTTTCTCCTGGGCAAGCCCTATGAGGCCTATCCCCGATCCGTAAATGCATGGGTTCGCCTGCGGGAGCTCCGTTCCTGCCAGATCACCTCCAATCCTCTGCATCATTTCTTAAACTTCGAAGACTCCATCTACTACCACATCATCATGAAGACCGCCTTCAAATTGCTGGGGATTTACGACAAAGGGCAGAAAAACGCTTTGAAGATCCAGCAGCGTGAGGTGACTTTCACTTTTCCCGATCTGCCCCCCTCTTTTGACAACTACACCATCCTTTTCTTCTCCGACCTCCATCTGGACGGTCTGAAGGGACTGACGGAAAAGCTGGTGACCATTTTGAGAGAAGTAAAGGCCGACCTGTGTATCCTGGGCGGTGATTTCAGGATGGAGACTCATGGCCCTTTCGCGCCGGCGTTGTCACACCTCAGCCGCGTGATCCCCGAGATCCGGACGCAGGATGGAATCCTGAGCGTTCTGGGGAACCATGACTGTGTGGAGATTGTTGCACCCCTGGAAAAATATGGCATCGAGTTCCTGGTGAACGACGCCAGGCCCATCGAACGAAACGGAGACCGCCTCTGGGTGGTTGGGGTGGATGACCCACATTATTATAAATGCCACAATCTGGCCCAGGCCTTCGAAGAGGTGCCTGCCGGTGAGTTCAATATTTTTGTGGCCCATTCCAACGAAGTATACAAAGAAGCCGCAGAGTATGCTCCACAGCTTTACCTGTGCGGTCACACGCACGCGGGACAGATCCAGCTTCCCCATGTGGGACCGCTCTTCACTCACAGCAGGGCTCCGAGGAAGTTTTGCGAGGGAAAGTGGCGGTACGGCGACATGGAAGGGTATACCAGCTGCGGCGTGGGTGTGTCGGGAGTTCCCGTTCGATTCGCTTCTACGGGCGAGGTATTGATCGTGCGGTTGAAAAAGAGCCCCAACCCGGGGGCGCGCGACGCAGCACCCCCGGTCTGATTGAAGGTCAGCCTCCTGATTTGGACTTCAGTAGCGGTGGGTCGTAGAGGTCGGGGGCATCCAGCCCCAGCAGCTGAAAACAGGTGGACGCAATGTTTGTCAGCTTGGGCTCCTTCACTTGCGGGTCAAACTGGAAGGAGGGCGTCGATTCAGCCGGATCATAAACAATGAACGGCACGGGATTCAGCGTGTGAGCCGTTTTCGCTTTGGGCTTCCCGTCCCCGCTGAACTTGGCCTTGCCCGTTTTCTTGTCGAGTTCGTACATTTCTTCAGCGTTGCCGTGATCGGCCGTGACCACAAGGATTCCCCCCGCCCGTTGCGTGGCTTTCATGAGGCGCCCCAGGCAGAGGTCCACCGTTTCCACGGCGATCCTTGTCGCCTGGAAAACCCCGGTGTGCCCCACCATGTCTCCATTGGCGAAATTGAGGCGGATCATGTCGAACTTTCCCGAGCCGATGGCTTCCACCACACGATCCGCAATGATTGCAGCCTGCATCCAGGGGCGTTCTTCGAAGGGCACCCGGTCCGACGGGATTTCCACATACTCTTCCAGCTCTGGGTCCAGCAATCCCGAACGGTTGCCATTCCAGAAATAGGTCACATGGCCGTATTTTTGCGTCTCGCTGATGGCCATCTGCTTCATGCCGGCACGGCAGAGAAATTCTCCCATGGTTTTCTCAATGGCAGGCGGCTCCACCAGGTAGTTCCTGGGGATATGAAGTTCTGTATCGTACTCCATCATACCGGCGTAAGCGACTTGAGGGCGGGGAACGCGCTCGAACTTGTCAAATTCCTCATCTTCAAAGGCGCGGCTGATTTCGATGGCCCGATCGCCGCGATAGTTGAAATAAACAACGGAATCTCCGTCACGCATGGGACCGAGTGGGCCGGAGGCATCGCCAATGACAAAGGGCGGCAGATCCTGATCGATGACGCCGGGGTTTTCGGTACGATAGGTTTCGATGGCTTCCCGGGCAGAAGGGAAGCGGCGCCCTTCACCCGCCACATGAGTTTTCCAGCCGAGCGCCACCATGTTCCAGTCGGCCTCATATCGATCCATGGTGACCTTCATCCTGCCGCCCCCGCTGGCAATCCGGTAATCGACTCCCTCTTCTTCGTTGAGCTCCTTCAAAAAGACTTCGAAGGGGAGCACGTAATCCAGCGCGGAGGTCTCGCCCACATCCCTACCGTCCAGCAGAATGTGAATCCTGGCCCGGGGAATTTTCTCTCCTTTGGCCAGGTGCCGGAGCATGGCTTTCAAATGGTCCCAATGGCTGTGTACGTTTCCATCGGAAAAGAGGCCGAGAAAGTGCATGGTGCCCAGGTGCACCCGACAGAAATCCACCAACCGCCTCCAGCCCTTTCCTTCAAAGATGCGTCCGGATTCTATGGCTTCGTTCACCAATCGGGCGCCCTGGGGAAAAAATCGGCCTGCTCCGATGGCATTGTGTCCCACCTCGGAGTTGCCCATGTCGTCATCAGACGGCAGGCCCACAGCCGTGCCGTGTGCTTTCAGCAGCGTATAGGGACAATGTGCAAAGAGCCAATCCAGGTGCGGGGTATAACCTTGGGCGACGGCATTGCCTTCGACACTTTCCCGGCAGCCGATGCCATCCATGACAACGAAGGTGAGAGGACGTGGACGCCGGTTCTCGAAGAGGGGTTTCATTTTCATTCCTGAAAACCTTTCCTGGTAAATATCTTTATGATCCATCATCTTTTGGGCTGTTCTCCCAGCACGAGGCTGAGGGATTTGCGAGCGCCCCCGGAACGGATGACTTCCAGTTCGACACGATCACCCGGCCTCAATTTTCGGGTCTCCCGGATCACCGTATCGGCATCCGTCACCCTTCGGCCGTTCATTTCCACAATGACGTCGCCACCGACGACGACTATCTTGTTTCCCACCTGGACCCGTGAAGTCCCGCCACGAAGCCCCGCACGATCCGCCGGCCCGCGCGGCACCACCTCCGCCACCAGGACGCCGGTATCGGAAGGAAGCTTCAAGGCTCTGGCGACATCCGCCGAGAGGGTCATGAGGGAGACCCCCATCCAGGGATAAGCGTAGTAGCCCTTCTCGATGAGCTCATCCAGAACCCTCTTGGCCGTATCCACAGGGATAGCGAAGCCGATGCCCACATTCGCACCCGTCGGGCTGAAAATCGCCGTGTTGATGCCGATCATCTTTCCCGAGGAGTCGATGAGGGGGCCACCGGAATTGCCCGGATTGATGGACGCATCAGTCTGGATGACGTCCTCGACCAGCGTCCCGCTGCTGGAGCGGAGGGTGCGGCCGATAGAACTGATGACCCCGGTCGTGAGCGTCTGCCCCAAACCGAAAGGGTTTCCAATGGCAATAGCCTTCTGCCCCACCTTGAGATTTTGCGAAGAGCCCATGGGGATCACGACGAGGTTTGCCTTTTTGGCATCTATCCTGACCACGGCGATGTCCGTATCGGGGTCGGAGCCGATGAGCCGGGCCGTATACTTGTTGCCGTCGGCCAGCGTCACTTCCAGCTTGCGGGCGTCTTCGATAACGTGGTAATTCGTCAGGATATAGCCTCTCGAATCGATGACCGAACCGGAGCCGGCTCCCTGCCGCGGCACCGCGTTGAAGAAGAAATCATGCTCCATAACCGTGCTCGTGATGTTGACGACCCCTGGAGCCAATCGTTCATAGAGATCGATGTTGTTCCTTTCGTCTTCTGTCATGGCAACTGCCGAGCCGCCTGCCCAGGGGATGACACAGAACAGTCCGAGGATGAGACCCGTCACCGACGACTTCTTGAGAATACTTTTCCACATGGTCTGCCTCCGAGGATTGATTTTCTGAAGGAAAGAATATAAGCCACGGTCGTGCGCAACCCCTCGTCCCGGCTGCTCGGACCCATGGAGCTTCGAGACTTTACCAAGTTCATTCCTGCTTGGCAAATTATAGCTTAGAGTTTCTCCTCATTGATGATAAACTGATTGCTCATTTAGGTTTTCACCAATTGCAAAACAATGATGAGATGAACAAGGTCCGCAACCGCTCTGGAAATCTGTTCACACATTGAAGGCCTTCCGTCCGACATGCTCCCATTGTGTTTCCCCAAAAAACTTGAAGAGCTTTTCAATGCTTCCGCATGGACATGGATCACACTCGTGTACGCCGGACAGGCGGTCGGATCCGTCTTGTTCGCCTGGTGTTTCAGCCTGGACTTCGACACGCTGATCTTCCCCCTGGGCCTCCTGTTTTTCGGGACACTCATTGCATGGTGTTTCAGAGGGCTGGAAACTCGGAACGCTTTGAGCTCCTGGCATTGGTGGGTACCGGGAATCATTTACGCCATCTTCATTTTCCTCCTCTCCCACGAATCTTTTAACGATGTCAGTATTCCCGTGAATACCAATTCATTCCATCCCGTGGAGTATTTCACTCTGGGGATTTTCCTCTGCTGGGGCTGGTATCCCGTCCTCAAAAAACGGGGAGAATGGGTTCTCGCACGGAGGGTCCTTCTGACAGGATTCGCTTATGGGGTGCTCGACGAATTGCATCAGTCTTTTGTTCCCGGCAGGTATCCGAGTCTGGTGGATCTGCTCCTGGATCTGCTGGGGTTGAGTGCCGGCGTGACGATTTTTGTGCTGGCGGGATATTTTCAGAAGAACCTCAAGAGACGCACATCATGAACGATCAAGGCTTTACCCGGCAGATGAAGCATCCGGGATCTCAAGAGACCTTTTTTCGCCTCATCAAGCCCGAGGACTATGCTGAAGCCGGCATTGATCCTCAGGATGTCCCCATCGGCACCTTTGCGGCGGAGGATCATCCGAGCTTTCTCCCCAGCCGGTTCGGGGGAAACGCCTATGGTCTGGGGTTGATCGAACAGAGCATACTGAACCGTGCCGATACGGACTTCCTGGAAAGTCTCGACTTTCAGGACAAGGATATGCTCAGGAAGAATGCCCGCCGCCTCAATGCCATTTACCAAAAGCTGGGGCTGCTCATTCGCTTCAGCCGCGCCGGCAAACGCTACTTTCTCATTCCCATCAACCTGGTGGCCCATTCTCTCCAGGAAATCAAAACCAAGGCCGATGAAATCGAAGAGCTCATCATCCAGCACATCTTCGAAACCCGGACGGACCGCCTGGATATCGGGCTCTTGACGGCAGGCCAGGACCTTATCGTCCATGAACTGCGTGCGCGCCTGTCCACCCACCGCATCTTCATCTTCGAATCCATTGAAAAACTTCGTTCGTGGCGCCTGCCCCTTGACATCGTCATCCTGCCCAAGGACCCCTTTGAATACCTTCTGGAACAGCAACTGCCCAATGCGTCCAAGCGTCCCATGACCCGCAAGCGGCTGTCCTATTACGCCATGTACCTGGCCGGCAAGATTTACGATCTTTTGGAGGCCAACGGCAAGATCCATGTACTGGCTCATTCCCCTGGACCGCAGGAGGACCAGAGCTGCCATGTGCGTTTCAAGTCCGATGAAGATCTCAAATTTTTCCTGCTTTTTACACACACCTTCAAAACCAAGCAGAAGTACGAAGGCCATTCCTCCCAAGACTCCATGGAGATCCATATTTCTGATTTCCACTACTATTTGAACCGTTTTGCCTTCTTCGACCCTCACCTCAAAGGACTGCTCAATCATCACAAACCGGAAGAGATGTCCATAGAGGATGTCAACCGCCTTCCGTACCTGAACCTGCGCCTGCCTCACACGCACATGAAAAACCCGGAGAAACAGTGGAGAAAGATTTTCGAGCTCTACTTTTTCAGCAAGGCACTGAAGCGCAAGTCCCCCCGGCATCATCACCAGTATTGGGAAGAACGCCTGGAAATGGACCGGGAACTGCCCGAGAGTCTTTTCGTTTTTCTTGGAACGCCCCGCCGGCCTCAAACCACCCTGGAAATGCTCGAGGAGGACATCAAGGCTTCGGGAATGGAGGGATGCAGCCTTCCCCTGGTGGCTGAATACCGGAATACCTTTCGCTACGTGATGGATGTGCTGAATATCCTGGCGCAGATCCGGAACAACACGTTTCAAGGGCTCACCGAACTGGCACGGCATCGCCTGAGCAACCCTTTCAGGAGCCAGAACGAACAGATTGCCGCCGTCGCGAAGCTCCTCGGGCAGATGCGCCCGCTGGAGAAGAGCCTCAATCTTTTGAATCCGGACGGCATCGAAGGTCCGCCCACGCCGATTTTGGAGAATATTCCCAAGCTCTCCCTCCACGGTTTTTCCCCCGCACAGCTCCGTGAAATCGTCCTCATCGTGGTCGGTCACTCCACTATGAGCCGCATCGTCTTTGGAAAACTTCCGGCCAAAACCTTGAAGCCCATCACCGATCACGCCGGCGAGGGAAACCGGCAGGACATCGTGGACCTTCTGCGCCTGTGCCGTCTCATGAGTCTGGCCGAGATCGCCGGCGCTCTGGGAGACGCCTTCACTGAGGCCCAGGCCATAGAGCTCTTTCGCATCTACGATGACGCCGTCGCAGTGGGCACCGATTCCCAGATGACCTGGGACCGGCAGCACGATTTGCGCATCAGCTCCCTGGGAGGAGTTCAGAACAAGGCCATCCGAGAGATGATGAAGTTCTTCAACTTGTTCGAATTTCTTGACAACTGGAAGGAGTTCCAGCGCAAGAACACCTTTGAGAAAGAGGTCGTCTGCGACTACCAGAGCGAAAAGCTGATGCTCCTGGAAGAGGCTCTGAGGCTGGCGCGAATTGCCGAAGAGTTCAAACAGCAGTTCATGTCCAATTACATTTTCGGGCAATCCTACTTTTTCCGGCAGTTTTTGGACACGGAGTTTCACGGAACCGGACATCTCTTTCCCAAGCTGGGCACCCAGGCGGGGTTCATACTGCTTTGGATCGCCGTCAATGCTTCCGAAAGGCACATCATCAACTTCAACCCGGTCCTGGCCGGTATCGCACGGGGCCGCCGCGAGCCGCGCATCAGCAAGATGAGGGAAACCCTGCTGCGCATCCCCTTCCAGGAGCTCCACCCCAACTACTTCGATTCCATAAAGAAAACCCTCTCCGGGGGAAGCCCTGCATTCATCTTTGACAGCGGTCTGCGCCTCATGAACAATCCCTCGACCCGCGCCATAGATATCTCTTTTGTGGATGTAGAAGAAAACATTCAACAGATCGAATCGCTGCTGCCCCATTTCGAATCCCAAAAATTGCGCGGGGTGTCCCTGAAAGACCTGCGGGAGATGGAGCGCCGTTTTTCGGAGCTGGTGAGCTTTCACGAGTACCTGCAGCGTGAGGGCTGCACCCTGCAGTGCGAGCTTTTCGAAAGCGGCGCCGGTCTGGATGAGAAGGATCGCGAGATCAGCCGGATCGAACGCCAGCTCAAGTCGACGCTTCAGAGCCAGGTTTTCATTCCTGAAGAAATCTACGACACCCTCAGCATCCTGGCCAAGCACTGCCCGGATATACTCAGGTTTTTCCTGCCGGAATTCCATGCTTTTGGGAATCTTCTGGAGAACTGGCCTACCCGGCAAAAGCAGTCTCTGGGAAGCTACGTCATGCGGTGCCTGGAAAAATTTCAGGCCCTCGTGATTCGAGACCGGAACTCCTTCCAGGACCCCAACACCTTTTACCAGTTGGCCAAGCAGGAATTCGGGCCCCTGGCTGAAGAAGGCATCGGCGCCACCCACGCTCAAATGGATATCCTGGAACACCTCGTGGAGCGCATTCAACAGCAGCCCTCCCTCTACCAGGCCCTCACCCTGGCCCTGCTTTTCCAGGAGATCGCCAAAATCGAGATGTATTCCATCGCCGCAGAAGATGCCGATGAAGCTGCCTCGTGCTGGATGCACGCCGAGCAGGGGTCCTATGTCCTCAGCCGGAGCGATCTTTTGAAAAAGTACGGGCTGGCCCCCCAGGTCGAACGGATGGTCTCACACCTGGTGCGGCATCATGGCCTCATCGGCCATGTCATCCAGGGGGAGGAGCCCGTCCTGGCCTTGCACCACTACACCGAAGACAATGACGAAATCCTCCTGGACGTTTTCGTGCTGCACGGGGTTCTGGCTGCTTCCGCCGTCCAGGAAGGGCTGATGGTCTCTGACCTAGTGGATGAGTTCCTCTATTATCGGTCTGTAGCCCTTGAAATTCTTCGATCCCGCGACCAGTGGGCAGGATGGCTTCGCACCCTTTGCCGGGAAAAAGGTGCGGAAGTGCTCCCGGAATTCCAACTGACCGGCCTTGACCTCGACATGGAGGTGGATACGTCGGAACAGATGCAATACTGCGGTTTCGTCGACAGTGATTTTGAAGACCCTCTCCTGTGGAAGGGACGCCAACGGAGCGCCTTCGAACGCCTCCTGAGGCTCTTCGGCATCCGCTGGGTGGACTACCAGGACTTACAGATGCATCTTCTGAAAAGGCCGGTCAATTTCATTTACCACAAGAAAAAGCTCAAGAGCGTAGGCCTGGCGACCTTCGAAAAACAGCTGGGCGAGGCAAAAACTCTCTATGATGTGCTGGCCTCATTGAGCCCCGAGGTGCGGTTTTATCTCCTGTACTGCCTGGATCCGCTGGGTGGAGGAATGCGCGTCTACGACTTTGCCCCCCTGTGCCGCTTCCTGAGAGTACAGGAATGCACCAAGCTCCTCCTCATCGCCATTCAATCCTTTCATTATCATTTTGGAATTGAAGAAAGAGGGGGACTTATCACTTTCAGAGATCTGAGCCAGAACATTGAACGCAGGCATGAAGTCCTCCAGAATGCTCTGCTCCATTTCCCGTTTCCTCGACACTGCATCGAAAACGGCAAGCCCATCCTCCTGCCCCGTGGCTACGGCCAGCTCTATTTTCACGCCAGTAGTAAGGAAAAGGCCGTGCGAGCCAATTACCACGACGCCGTGCAATTCGATCGCATGGTGAAATCCCTGGCCCAAATCTGGAATCATGACGAACTGGGCCGGCATTACCAGGGTCTCATCGTCGAGCTACAGGAAAAACTGCCCTACGATACGAAAAACTTTGAAGAGGAGATGGAAAAGGCCTTCAGGGAACAGCAGAAAAAAATCAGCGAGCGCATCCTGAAAGACTTTGAAACACGCCTCAACCAGGCGGCAGATTTTTCTCAGTTGTATGAAATTCAGGAGGACATGAAAGCACGGAGGGAAGAAATGCATCTCTCGGAAGAGCAGCAATTTCTCTTGAAGGAAATGTACGAATTCCACCGCTCGCGCCTGCGGGATATCTATCTGGGATCCATTTACCTGGCCATCAACTCTCTCCAATCCCGCGAGAGCATTCTCTCCTACTGGGGCAAGCTGAAATATGAGCTCTTCTCTTACCGGGCATACGTCGGCAAGGAATACGAATCCCTCATTGCCCAGTATCTGGACCAGAAACTGGAGCTATTGCCCGCCTGAGTCGTTTTCTGGAGAGCTATGGGGTAAAAATCTTCCCATGCAAACGGCGGTGGATGCGTGTG